>JAHDFT010000270.1 GCA_020628015.1 Bacteroidota bacterium | reverse complement strand
GAAAGTATTGATTGCCTCAACTTTCTATTTATATATACGTTAAATGAGTAGCTCAAAGGAGAAATGTAAATTATTTTTTTTCATTTTTTCTTGACAAAGAATTACAAAAAAAACAAATTTATATTTCAACCCTATAACTAAAGCTCCGCTCACACTTAATAACATCACTCTTCAATATTAATAATATGAATCACGATAAAGTTGTTCCTTATAAAGATTCCGACCTTTCTAAGAAAGATCAGATTGCTCAGATGTTTGACAATATCGCCCATCGTTATGATTTTGTCAATCGGCTCATTTCGATAGGGATTGATAAGCGTTGGCGACGTAAGGCAATCAACTTACTTCGTCCACTTAAACCCAAACAAATTTTGGATGTAGCCACAGGAACAGGTGATTTTGCTTTGGCAACTGTTAAGCAATTAGAACCTGAAAAGGTAGTTGGCGTAGATATTTCAACGAAGATGCTGGCAATTGCAAGAGAAAAAATCAATAAAAAGCAACTAGGCGATAAAATTGTTTTGAAGGTAGCAGATGGTGAGAATTTGCCTTTTGAAGACAATAGTTTTGATGCAATTATCGTTGCTTTTGGTATAAGAAACTTTGCAAACCTAGGAAAAGGACTAAAAGAGTTAAATCGAGTTTTGCGAAAAGATGGGAAATTGGTGATTTTAGAACTCACCACCCCTAAAAAATTCCCTGTCAAGCAATTCTATGATTTTCATACTTATAAATTATTGCCTTTTATAGGTCGCTTTTTTTCTAAAGATGATAATGCCTATACTTATCTGCCTAAGTCCATTCGCGCTTTTCCTGAAGGAGAAGACTTTTTAGCGCAGATGAATCAACATTCTTTTAAATCAACTCAATGGATACCACTTACTTTCGGCGTTTGTTCTATTTATACAGGAGACAAATAAGCTGCTTTGCCTTTTTATTATGCTGTTTATGCTTATTAACAGATAATGCTCAGGCACAAAAAAACATGCTTCGACACGACTCGAAACGCATTCACTTCGGTATTACTACTGGATTTAATCTCACGAATTTCCACATTAATCGCTCTGAAGCATTTGTTAATCACGATAGCATTAAGGTGGTCAATTCTCCAAAAAAACCTGGTTTTATTGTAGGAATTGTTTCCGATTTACACTTGGGCAAACATACCGACTTGCGTTTTATCCCAACCTTGATCTTGTCTGATAAGTATTTGTATTATACAGAATACAATATTGATGGAGATGAGGTGGTGCCTAAAATTGTTGAATCTATTATTTTGAACTTTCCAATTAGCTTCAAATATAAATCAGATCGTTTTTACGATAACTTCCGCTTTTATGTATTAAGTGGAGCAAGATTTGACTGGGACTTTTCTTCTAATAAACGAGCAAGGAAAGCGACGGAGATTGTGAAAATTCAACCTTTCGATATTGCAGCAGAAGTGGGTATGGGACTAGAGTTCTATTTCCCCTTATTTATTTTTGCACCAGAAATTAAAATATCACAAGGGATTTTTAATACACATGTACCAACGCCTAATTTGCGTTATTCAGAGGTATTAGAATCTCTGCGTTCTAAATACATTACCATTTCCTTCCAATTTGAGGGATAAATTAATAGGGTGCATGACATATTGGGGATTTTTGATGCAATTCGGTAGCGTGCGCCCCTGCTAGGGTCGAGATGTTGGGGAGGATTTCTATTGGCTAACGTACTGTGACCGCTATGCGGTCATTAAGAAAAAATAGCTAACATAACCAATCTCAAAGGGTCTAAGTATAAAACCTTCATAATAAGGATTACATCTTCCCCCCAATATGTCATGCACTCAAATTAATGACTAGTGGATGTTTTGTAGTATAAAGCATCCACTAGTTTTGTTTTGCATTGTATTGATGTTAAGTAAGAGCTAAAACTGATTTTTCCACATCATAGATTCTACTGGTCGGTCTGTTTTGTGGATGTATTTCGCATTCGCTTTTTTATTGTAATAATTGACCACATTTCCTTGAATGGCAAAATAAATTAATTGTCCGATGGGCATGCCTGAATAAATTCGCACAGGTTGAACACAAGAAATCTCTAAAGTCCAAGTGTTACAAAAACCAACATCACCCTTCCCTGCTGTCGCATGAATATCAATCCCTAAACGCCCCACACTAGACTTTCCCTCTAAAAATGGTACATGAGCATGTGTCTCTGTATATTCCTCTGTCACCCCTAGATATAATGTCCCTGGCTGAATAACATACCCCTCCTCTGGGATTTCAATCTCCTTAATTTTATTATGCATCTTAGCATCCAATTCCCTCGATTCATACACTGCCAAATATTTACCTAGATGTACATCATAAGAGTTAGTGCCTAAACATTCTCTTCGATACGGTTCTATAAGAATATTCCCCTTATCTATTTCTGCTAAAATTTGTTTGTCTGTTAAAATCATATCAATAAAGTATTTTCTGCTATCAATAAATTAGACTTCCGTATTTTCTGCTTGCTCCTGAACATCCCAAATCATTACCAAACGATCATCCCCAGCAGAAACCAAAAAATCATAATGAGAAGACCAAAGAAGCGTATTGACAGAATTGATATGTGCCTCTATCCCTTCCTTTGCATTATCAATCACCTTCAATAATTTAAAATCAGGTACAGACCAAATCTTCACCGATTTATCTCTACTTGCTGTTGCCAATAAATTTCCAGCAGGATTGAGGGTCATAAAATTAATGGTTTGCATGTGAGCAGGAATTTTCTCTAGGAGGTTATACTCCTCCGTACCTACTTCCCAAATACTTAAATGAGCGTCCCTAGAACCAGTCAATAAATACTGCCCATCTTTGGTATAAGTAGCTGCAAAAACCGAATTTTCATGGGCTACAAAGGATTGTATGAGTTCATTGCTGGCTATATCTATCAAATAAACCTTATTATCACTACAACACACCGCCAGCGTTGCTTGATCAGGGTGAGCAACAATACGTCGCACACTCTGTTTACTCAATTTAATGGTCTTCTGCAATTCCATACTAGGTAAATTGAAGACAAATAAAATTCCTTGTCCATTCCCCATATAAAGCTTTTCTCCTACAATAGCTCCTGTATAAACAGCTCTTGGTAATTGTAGAAATGGAGGCACCACCTTTTTTTTCACCAAATCAACCAAATAAATTCCTCCTTGCATCGTACCAATAATTAACAAATGATGTCCTGTTAAATAGTTAATACTGAACACATTGGCTGGGACTCTTGCAACCACTCTTGCTTTGTCTGGCTCTAACATATTCCACTCAATCACCATTCCATTACCATCACCACTAAAAAAAAGATGTGGTTCGGCACCTGCTGCTAAAGCATATATAGCCGCTTGGTGTCCTTTTAGATGCGCTGCCCGTTTAACTTCCATATTGATTTGATTGTTTTATTGATTGATGGGAGTTAGCCCAAAACAAAATTAGTCGTGCAAAGATATTGAATATCGCTTTCAAATCTGCAATCTTTATCTTAAAGATGTAGCAGATTTGCAAAATATGGCTTACTTTTGTAGCAAGTTTTTATATTCTACTGAATATTATCCTAATTTTATGGAATGATAAATGCACCTCATTTCATTCCTCACCTAATAAATACACTATGTACACTCTACTATTATCGCTTACTTTATTACAAGTAGAAATGGCTGATGCTATGCGAGCATCGGGAAAGATCTATGTAGTCGTAGCGGTTGTTCTAGTCATTTTTATACTTTTTGTGCTTTATATGGCATTAATAGATAGAAAAATACGGAAAATAGAACAAGAACGTAATAAAAAATAAGTGTAGACATCCCAAATCCACTCAATAATACCAAACCTTACTGTTCTTAGTCATTTCAATTATAAGCTGCACCAATCTATCCATCAAAACAAGCTTTATTGACACTAACCAATTGATTCTCTGTGACAAATATTTTCCAATCCAACTATCTTATGTAAGTCTTTATACTTACAAATTCTAAGAAAGAAAATAAGTACAAGAACACTTTTTTAAAAAAAATAAATAACTTTGCGGCAAATTTTAAAACTTACATCCGTTTGTAAGTTTATCAAAAACATGAATACATAAAAACAATTATCAATTTATTCCCCATTCCTTATATCACTTACAAATTATAAATATGTCAACACATTCCGCCGTTAAATCCAGTTATACATTTAACGAAAGCGTACAGCGATATTTTGATAAAGCTGCTGGTGCTACTAGGCATCCTAAAGGTTTACTAGAGCAAATTAAGGCTTGTAATTCAGTTTATCAAATGCGCTTTCCAGTAAAAATTGGAAATGAATACAAGGTAATCGAAGCTTATCGAGTCCAGCACAGTCACCACAAACTTCCTTGTAAAGGAGGGATTCGCTACAGCGAGGGAGTCAACCAAGACGAAGTGATGGCTTTAGCTTCTTTGATGACCTATAAATGTGCACTTGTCGATGTACCTTTTGGTGGTGCTAAAGGAGGAATTAAAATTAATCCTCGTAATTTCAGTACTACTCAATTACAAAGAATTACCCGTCGCTATACAACGGAGTTAATCAAGAAAAACTTCATTGGCCCAGCGATTGATGTACCCGCCCCTGATTATGGTACAGGTGGTCGAGAAATGGCATGGATATTAGATACTTATTTGACTTTTAACCCAGGAAATATTGATGCTTATGGTTGTGTGACAGGTAAGCCTGTTTCTCAATCAGGTATTAGAGGAAGAGTAGAAGCAACTGGTAGAGGGGTTTTCTATGGCACTAAAGAAGCCATGAGCTTCAAAGATGACATGAAAGCACTAGGTTTAACTCCTGGAATTGAGGGTAAAACAGTTGTTGTACAAGGGCTTGGAAATGTGGGTTCTCATTCTGCACTCATTTTTAGTGAACATGGAGCGAAAATTATTGGTATTGCCGAATATGAAGGAGCGATTTATGATCCTACTCGTGAAGGTTTTGATGTAAAAGCAGTCATCAAACACCGTAAAGATACAGGTAGCATCCTTGATTTTCCTGGTGCTCAAAATATCAAGAACTCCGCAGAGGCACTAGAATTGGAATGTGATATTTTGATTCCTGCGGCTATTGAGAAAGTGATTCATGGAGAAAATGCGAGTAGAATTAAAGCTAAGGTGATTGCAGAGGCTGCCAATGGACCTGTTACCCCAGAAGGAGAGGATATTTTACTAGATAAAGGGGTAATGATTCTTCCTGATATGTACCTTAATGCTGGTGGTGTAACCGTTTCTTACTTTGAATGGTTGAAAAACCTTTCTCACGTTAGATTTGGTCGAATGGACAAACGCTTCCACGAATACTCTACTAGAAATATGATTGATTTGGTAGAACAAACCACAGGAAAGAGTGTTACAGAAAAACAAAAGAAATTTGTAGCAAGAGGTGCAGAAGAAGTAGATATTGTTCGTTCTGGACTAGAAGAAACGATGATATTTGCTTATCATGCAATTAGAGATACTTGGAAACGCAATAAAAAGACGAAAGATTTAAGAACGGCTGCTTTTGTAGTGGCTATCGACAAAATTGCAAAGTCTTATGTAGAACTAGGTATCTTCCCATAAGCAACAAGAAAGGTAAAACTTGAAGAAGAGGGTGTGTATGGGTTGATTCCAGTATGGGTTGATTTCATATCAACCCTCTTCTCCTTCCTCTCCAACTCTCCCCTTCTCCTCACTTGAAGACAATACCTCATGAATCTTCAAAATCTGTGGAATCAACATTTGTTCTCCATCATTATAAACCACATAATCTGCTCGTTCTAATTTCTCCTCATCCGATAATTGGCGGTTCATTCTTGCTCGAACTGCTGCCTCCTCTACACCATCTCTAGCCATAACTCGCTCCAAACGCACCGATTCGGGAGCGTGAACCACTATCACCGCATCCAAAAAGCGATAAGAACCACTCTCGAAGGTCAATGCAGCTTCTTTGAGTACATAGGGCAAATGTTCATATTGTGCCGCCCAATCTGCACCATGCTTAAATACTGCTGGATGCACCAAACCCTCTAAACGCTTTAAAGCATCTTTGTCATTAAAAACAAGCTGCGCCATTTTGGGCCGATTCAGCCGATTCTCCCCATCATACATATCTGCTCCGAAAGCCGCTTTAATGGCATCCATTAATTCAGTATCCTTCTGCATTAACCATTTAGCAGCATCATCCGAATTGTATACAGGGACATTTAGGAGCTGAAAAATACGACATACGGTTGTTTTACCACTCCCTATATTTCCTGTAATTCCAATCTTTTTTACCATAGGATAAGTTATTGATTCTATTCTACTTCACAAAAATCATAAAATCTACCCGATCTGGATTGATTTTAACGTTTCGGATATTATTGGGATAATCTTGCAAACGAAGTGGGACACTAGAATCCTTCATCATATTTATTGTCGAAAAATCCGCCACCACCTTGAAATTCTGTTCCGTCTCATAATCGCTAGTACCCACTTGATATTTGACATTTGCCAACTGTGGATACAAAAAAACTTTCATGGTATCAGGCTTATTGGTAGATACAATCTCCACTTTGACCTCCTTCTCGGTATATTCCTCCACATTAAGCTGATAATCAACGATTTGGTCTGACAACTGAATATAATGCCCTTCAGGACTTTTTAATCCAATGCTTCCCTTTGGACTATGATTGAGATCATCATATTGAACCGTATCTGTACGCCAAAACTCTAAGGAACCAACATAAGACATAGGTCCAGTCACTTCAATACTATCTGGCTGAATAAAGTGATTATCCTTCAATTCAAAATGATACTCTGTAGTAATATCCGTCACCAACTTAATAGGCACTTTCTTCACCCCTTTATCCTCAAATTGAAACTTAATCACCGCAGGCTCAATCTTATTTTGGTCTAAGTTATCATAAGAAAGCTGCTCTTTCAACTGTTTTAGCAATTGATTAGAAGGAATAATAGCCTCCCCAGCCAATCGCTTATAATCCAGTTGTAAATGCTTTGGATTAAGTGAGGTTTGGAGTAATAAATCCCGTCCTCGCACATTTTCCACAGAGACAGTAATCGTATCTGGCGGCTTATTCATCATTACCTTGTTTTCTGGTAAATTCAAATAAGCCACAGGCACTTGTATCTCCGCATCATAACGCTCAGATAAGGAAAGGATGATCCAGAACAATATAGACAACAAAAAACACGCTACAAAAACGGTTCTGTTTTCTGCATTTTCAAATATCCCTCCCTTAAAGAAAGCCTTGACATTTGCGATGACTTTTTCCAACGATGATTTGATAGATGATTCAGTAGACATATATTCAGAGGTACTGTATCTAGTCTAGTCTAGTATTGACTAGCTGACACTTTCTTTCTCCTTATTCTTTTGATTTTGGTTGGCTTGTAATCCGTTGGTGAACTCCATAGAAATCACAGATTTTTCAATCTTCAACTTATTCCCCCCCTCTACATCCAACAAGATTGTAGTCTCATTAATTTTGGCAATTCTTCCATGTATACCGCCAATCGTTACCACTCTATCCCCTTTTGCCAACTCTTCCAAAAAACTTTGTTGTTCTCTCGCTTTTTTCATTTGCGGCCGCAACATAAAGAAATAAAAAATCAGCACCATACCAGCTATTAATAATAAATGGGCAGAGCTATTGGCACCTCCTGCTTGTAAAAACAATAATATCGACATTAGATTCATGTATTTGTTTATTTATCAACTATTGAAATGCATAGAATTAAGTGATTCTAGGACTTACTTCTAAGATGAATATAGCCATTTTATCCACTATAATTCAATAGTATCAGTAAAGATGAACTAAGTAACAGCTAAAAAATAAACCGACATCTTGTTGGTTAATTTGTGGCTATA
>JAHDFT010000269.1 GCA_020628015.1 Bacteroidota bacterium | reverse complement strand
CTAAAACATCCTCATAAACAAGCGAAAAGAAAACTCCTAAACCTATGAAAGTACTAAAATTCGGTGGTTCCTCTGTGGCTACAGCAGACCGTATCAAACGAGTGAAAGCAATCGTTTTAGACACACTAAAAAATGAAGATAAAGTAGTCGTGGTCGTTTCGGCACTTAGTGGGGTGACAGATATGTTGCTCAACACCGCCAGAGCCGCCAAAAATGGAGAGGAAAGTTATAGAGAACAAGTAGATGAATTGTACTATCGTCATCGACAAACAGCCGAGCAACTCCTTTCTCCTGAAGGCATGAAAACCTTTTTGCCTTTCTTAAAAGAAAAAAATCGCAATCTGGAAAATTTATTCAACGGAATTTTCCTGCTCAAAGAACTCTCCCCTAGATTATTGGATTATGTAGCGAGTTATGGTGAGTTGGTGTCCTCCTATATTATTGCGATGCATTTCAAACAAACCATACCAGAAGCGACTCATATTGATTCTAGGACGGTGATCCGTACCGATGATAATTTTATGATGGCTAATGTCGATTTTGAGCAAACCAACACCAATATACAAACCCAAATGGGTGGGGATAAAGGTTTGTATGTCATGGGTGGATTTATCGCCTCTACTGCTAATGAAGTCACCACCACATTAGGGCGAGGTGGTTCCGATTATACCGCAGCCATTGTAGCCGCTGGATTAGATGCCGATGAATTGGAGATTTGGACGGATGTAGATGGGGTAAAAACTTCTGATCCTAGAAAAGTAAAAGAAACCTTTTCCTTACCAGAAATGACCTACGAAGAAGCAATGGAAATGTCGCATTTTGGAGCTAAGGTCATCCATCCACCAACCATCCAACCAGCATTAAATAAACTCATTCCACTACGCATCCGTAACACTTTCAATCCTACCTTTCCAGGTACTTTAATTACCGAAACAACTAGCGACGATATTCCTGTAAAAGGGGTGACTTCCATAGGTAAAATCACCCTTATTAGTGTACAAGGAAGTGGGATGATTGGTGTGACAGGTATTGCAGGTCGTTTATTTTCTGCTTTGGCTAGAAATAAAGTTAATATTATATTGATTACCCAAGCCTCCTCAGAACACTCTATCACCTTCGCTATTCGACCTACTGATAAAACAAAAGCCATTAATGCAGTTAATGAAGAGTTTACTAATGAAATGAAACTCAATATCATTGATGAACTAGAGGTAGAAGATGGTTTATCGGTTGTCGCTGTTATCGGTTCTAAAATGAAAAATACGATTGGTGTTTCTGGTAATTTTTTCCAAGCATTGGCTAGAAATGGAGTAAATATTCGAGCCATTGCACAAGGTTCTTCGGAATTAAATATCTCTGCGGTCATCAATCAAGAAAATGAAACCAAATCGCTGAATGCCTTACATGAAGCCTTTTTCCTTTCTGGTAGAAAAACGGTCAACTTATTTATTGTTGGAACAGGATTGATTAGCTCTACCCTAGTCCAACAAATTCATCAACAAGCTGCCTATCTAAAAGATAAATTATCACTAGAAGTTCGATTGGTTGGATTGACCAATACTAGGCGCATGTTAATTGATACAGACGGTATAGAGCTAGATAAATGGGAAGATTCCCTCAATACCAATGGAGAGATTGCCGATTTAGCTGCTTTTATTGAGAAAATGCAATCCCTCAACCTATCGAATTCTATTTTTGTGGACTGTACGGCTAGTGAAACGCCAATTGGTTATTATGAACGTATTCTAAAGTCTAGTATTTCTATTTCGACACCAAATAAAATCGCCAATTCTAGCAGTCAGGCAGATTATCAGAAATTACAATTTTTAGCAAAAAAATACAAAGTAAAGTTCTTGTACGAAACCAATGTAGGAGCTGGTTTACCAGTCATCTCTACTCTAACGGACTTACTACAATCAGGAGATGAAGTCTTGAAAATCGAAGCGGTCTTATCTGGTTCTTTATCCTTTATTTTTAACACTTTTAAAGGAGACTTAAAGTTTAGTGATATTGTTAAAGAAGCTAAGGAAAGAGGCTATACCGAACCAGATCCAAGAGATGATCTAAGTGGAAAAGATGTGGCTCGTAAGGTGTTGATTTTATCTAGGGAAATTGGGCAATCTATAGAGATGAAAGATATTGACATTGAAAATATTTTGCCTCAAGCCTGCCTAGATGCTCAAACAATTGATGACTTCTTTGCTGCCTTAGTTGCCAATGATGATTTCTTTGCTCAAAAAAGAGATGCTGCCGCAGCTTCTGGTAAAGTCTTGCGTTTCCTAGCTACGATTGAACCTTCAGGAGCCAGCGTTGCTTTAAAAGCAGTTGATGCCTCTGATCCATTTTATGGCTTATCTGGTAGTGATAATATGATTGTTTTTACCACCGCCCGTTATAAAGAACGTCCACTAGTGGTCAAAGGACCAGGTGCAGGTGCAGAAGTGACTGCTGCTGGTGTTTTTGCAGAAATTATTGCTATATCTAATTATCTTTCTTAAAAATCACAAAAGCCATCTCAGCAATTTTACAACGAAAATCAATTCATGAAAACAGCCTTCGCTCCCGCCTCTGTCTCCAACCTCAATTGCGGATTTGACATACTCGGCTTGGCCATTGACCGACCTGGTGATGAAATTACTGTCGCTTTTAATGAAGAAAAGGTCATTCGTATTGTCTCCATCAAGGGAGATAATGGCAAATTACCCTATGCCACCGAAAAAAATACCGCAGGGGTAGCCGTTCAATCTCTTTTCCAACATTTAGGAGAAAAAAGAGGGGTCGATATTAGCATCCATAAAAAAATGCCTTTTGGTAGTGGTTTGGGTTCTAGTGCGGCAAGTGCTGTAGGGGCTGTTTTGGCAGCCAATGCTTTGTTGGATAATCCTTTGAGTAAAAAAGAATTGATTCCTTTTGCCATTGATGGCGAGGTCATTGCAAGTGGTTCAAGACACGGGGATAATATCGTTCCTAGCTTACTAGGCGGTTTTGTCTTAGTACGCAGCGAACATGATATTGTGGAGTTACCTGTACCTAAATCTATGTATTGTACTGTTGTCCATCCCAAAGTAGAAATATTGACCAAAACTGCTAGAGATATTTTACCCAAAGAAGTCATTATGAGTGATGCCATTCATCAATCTGCCAATATGGGGAGTTTTGTAGCAGCTTTGTATCAAGATGATATGGAGCTTTTGGCACGTTCTATGGAAGATTATCTAGCAACGCCCTATCGTAAAAGCCTTATGCCTGAATTTGATCGGGTTAAAAAAGCAGCGCAATATGGTGGTGCAGTTGCCTTTGGTATTTCTGGGGCAGGCCCGTCGATGTTTGCGCTTGTTATTGGTCAATCCAGAGCTACACAAGTCGGCGAACTTATGCAAAAAGCCTTGTCTTCTAAGGATATTGATAGTACACTTTTTGTTTCTAAGGTCAATGAACAAGGAGCAAGGATTCTTTGATTTTAATCTATCACTAATCAACTAAAGATATAATAACTCATGCATTTTTATAGTACCAAACATCAATCGCCAAATGTAGATTTGCAAACAGCCGTCATGCGTGGTTTACCGCCTGATAATGGGTTATATATGCCTGAAAAAATTCGTCCTTTTACACCAGACTTTTTTGAGCGCATCAAAAACATGTCCTTCCCAGAAATGTCCTTTGAATTGGCACATACTTTACTAGAAGGAACCATTGAAAAAGCGGATTTACAAAGAATTGTCGAAGAAGCGGTCAATTTTGATGCACCAGTTGTTGAATTAGGAGATAATTACTATTGCTTAGAGCTTTTTCATGGACCATCAGCAGCGTTTAAGGATTTTGGCGCAAGGTTTATGGCCAAATTAATGGGGCATTTTGTTCAAAATTCTCAGCAAAAATTATACATCCTTGTTGCGACATCAGGCGATACAGGAGGAGCTGTGGCACAGGGTTTTCTAGGCACACCAGGAATTGAGGTGATTATCCTTTACCCTAGTCAAAAGATTAGTGATTTACAAGAAAAACAATTGACCACACTAGGGCAAAATATTACCGCCCTAGAAATACAAGGCACCTTTGATGACTGCCAAAAACTGGTCAAAACGGCCTTTCTGGATGAGGAAGTTCGCAGTCAACTGAATATTTCCTCCGCTAACTCTATCAATTTAGCTCGTCTAATCCCGCAAGCCTTTTATTACATTTATGCTTATTCCCAATTGATGGATAAAGGTAAAGAGGTGGTGATGTGTGTGCCGAGTGGTAATTTTGGGAACCTTACTGCGGGCTTAATTGCCAAGCAAATGGGCTTACCTGTCCATCACTTCGTAGCCGCCAATAATGCCAATGATGTCTTTACCAATTATCACCAAACTGGTAGCTTTCAGCCTCGCCCATCTGTCAAGACCTATTCCAATGCAATGGATGTAGGCAACCCTAGTAATTTCCAAAGGATTATGGATTTATATGATAATGATGTGATGGCTGTTAAACAGGATATGGCAGCCTATTCTTTTTCTGATGAAACGACTTTGGCGGCAATTAAGGAGGTCTATGCCAAATATAATTATGTCGTTTGTCCACATACGGCTGTGGGTTATTTGGGTATCCAGCAATATTTTGAAAAACATGGGAGTGATGCGCTTGGTGTTTTTCTAGGAACGGCTCACCCTGCCAAATTCCTAGATATTGTCAATCCTGCTTTGAATATTGAAGTGGATATTCCTAAAAATTTACAAAAATTAATCGCTAGAGAAAAGGTAGCGCATTTGATGACTACGGAATATGGAGCGTTTAAGGATTTTTTGCTACAGTTGGTATAGTTCATTATCAACTTAGTTGTGTTTAGACTTGTTAATGATTTATATAAGAAATTGTAAAACATAGTGACTCATTAACAAAAAATCATCATGGCTTATAGTGATTTTACAGCATCCACACTTATCACTAATTTTAATCTAAAATTTAGTGCAGAAGACTTGTTTAGTCAACAAATTCAAGCAATTGAGCCTTCAACATGGTTATTACAAACACTCGAAAAAGCGGAAAATCTAGGCTTTACCACAGAAAAAGCCCGTTCAGAGCGTTTAATCACGCCTATTTTAATGGAATTATCTACCATCAATCAATATAATTTCACCATTTATTCAGGTATGATTTTGAATGCCAATAAAAAAGTTGGTCTAGTAGGAGAATGTGATTTTATTTGTTCTTTTAGTAGCATTCAAGACTTCATTAATGCCCCTATTTTTAATATTGTAGAAGCCAAAAAACAAGATATTGAAGGTGGCACCATTCAATGTGCTGCTCAATTGGTCGGTTCTAGCTTGTTTAATGAGCAAAATAACAGTCCCATCCCCACTATTTACGGAGCCTCTACTACAGGTACGGAATGGCGTTTTTTGAAATTAGAAGGGAATAATATTATTATTGACCGCAAAAGATATTACCTCGCCAATTTACCTAACTTACTAGGAGCTTTACAATTAATCATACAATTGGGTCGGCAGGCGGTTGCTAGACAAGAGGCATAGTTGATACAAAACCCTTGCCCCAACATTGGCATCCCATTCATCCTGCCCTACTTCACACAAATCAAAACCAATAATCTCTCGACCACTTTCTACTAATTTTTCTATTAAATAAATCGCTTCATAAAAATCTAAGCCTCCTGGAACAGGTGTGCCTGTATTGGGACATAATTTCGGGTCTAAACCATCTATATCAAAGCTAATGTATACTTTTTCTGGTAAAGCATCAATAATTTCTGCACACAATTCATCCCAGCTTTTTTTCTTTTGATAATGCACCACTTTTTTAATATCCCAATCATAAAAAACCTTAATTCTAGGAGCAGATTGGGCAATAAAATCCACCTCTTCTTGACAAATATCTCGTATGCCTACACTCACCAATTTTTTAACCGATTTCACCTCCGATAAAACATTATACATAATAGAGGCATGAGAATAGGTAAAATCTTCATACGCCTTTCGCAAATCGGCATGGGCATCTATTTGTAAAATACCAAAATCATCATATTTTTCTCCCAAAGCACGAAGCAAACCTAGTGGACAACTGTGATCGCCCCCCACAACACCCATCAACTTCCCTGCATCAAGTCCTTCTTTTGCTGTTTGATATACCCAATCATTATTGAGTACACATGCTTTATTAATTTCTTTGATTACTGTATTTAAATAAAACGCTTTCTTATCCTCTTCTTGTCCTTCAACCAACCATTCTCGATATTTTACAGCTCCCAAACGCAACACTAAGCTAGACTTAAATTGCATACTTGGCTCTGGAAGCATAAAAATAGGCACTTCCCAAGCTTTATCAATTTTGGGATGGTAGAAATCCAATTGTAAAGAAGCCTCTCTGATGAGCTTGGGGGCAAATGCTGTTCCTCCTTGATAAGAAACCGTTGGCTCCCAACGAACAGGGATCAATACAATTTCTGCGGAATCATAGTCATAAGGAAAGCCAAAAATATTCCCATTTGGGACGGCCATTTCATTGGGGTCAAACATAGTTTAAATTTTACTCTTCCTTATCAATCCTTCACCAAACCATCTTTCATCACCAAAGTACGATCTGCCATATTCGCCAATTCTGGATTATGCGTTACGATGACAAAAGTTTGCTGAAATTGATCTCTAAGATTGAAAAATAATTGATGCAATTCTTGTGAATTATCCGTATCCAGATTTCCCGAAGGCTCATCAGCCAGTACCACATCAGGTTGATTGATTAAAGCACGAGCTACAGCTACACGCTGTTGTTCCCCTCCAGATAGTTGATTTGGTTTGTGACTCATTCTTTCAGCCAATCCTAGAAAATCCAATAACTCCTTGCCTCGTTTATAAGTCGGAGCTTCTGCCTTTTTAGCAATAAATGCAGGAATACAGACATTTTCTAAGGCTGTAAATTCTGGTAGCAGGTGATGAAATTGAAAAACAAAACCAATATGTTGATTTCTAAAACGAGCCAATTCTTTATTAGATAGTTTATTGACATCTCTATCGGCAATCACCAAAGCACCATTATCTGGTCGATCTAGGGTGCCCAAAATGTGCAAAAGTGTACTTTTTCCAGCACCAGAAGCCCCTACAATCGCAATCACTTCCCCTTTCTGCACATTTACATCCACTCCTTTCAGCACTTTCAAAGTACCGTAACTTTTGGTAATATTTTGTCCTTTTATCATATCTATATTGAGTCAAAAGATGATTTTAACATTTTATCCAGCCATAGGAACAGTAAAAAAATAACTGTTCAATTTTGATTGATAAATTTAACCCTATACTTCGTTAAAAAGCCTCGCCAATGCCCTGCATTGCCTACGTTTTTTGCCTCGTCTAGGGTCAAATTTCCCTAACCAAAATTTGTAAACTTATTTTTCACTTGTTCCATACAAAGTGATACAATGTTAAATTTTCACAAAAATTGTAAAAAAAAATGATTTAGTGCGTGATTTTTATTATTTCTTCTACACTACCATCATGAACCTACTCAATAAGCAGGATGAAAAATAAAGAAAACGATCTATTTTTTCATTCCTACTTAGTCAATTATAACAACAATATCTGAATCCTAGTGTAACGTTTATTGTCTATGGCATATAAACTTACTATATTGCAGACCAACAATAGTCATTTACACTAAATAAATACCATATCCAAAACTAAATGCAATTTGGTAAAAATAAATACAAGCAGGTAGCCAAACAATACCGTAATCATACCAATGAGGCATTGTTAGAAACGTATCAAAAGGGACAAAACGCCTTTGCATTTCTTGCATTGTTTCAAAGATATGATCATCGCTTATGGGCTTTCTTTAAAAAAGAAGTACGCAATGCAGAAGATTGTAATGATCTGATACAGGAAACTTACTATGGTTTATTAACCAGTAAGGCCTATCAAATGCAAACGATTCTTGATTACGAAAAGTATTTATTTGGTATGGCTTTCAATAA
>JAHDFT010000268.1 GCA_020628015.1 Bacteroidota bacterium | reverse complement strand
AATGCAAGTAGTCTGCCTTTTTTTGTGCCTAGACCAAATACGTCAAAACTCTAAATATCTCTTTGAACCTTATAAAATCTGTTATATAGCCCTGTAAGTTAAACAGGAATTATTAAAGTTGATCTATACAGCCAATTAGTAATAGCTAAAATTTTAAAAGAAGCATTTTTTTTTCTAATTTAGATAAGGAACAGTAAAAAAATAATTTTTTATTTTGATTGACAAATTAGCCACTATACTTCGTTAAAAAGCCTCGCCGATGCCCTGCATCGCCTATGTTTTTTGCCTTGTCTAGTGTCAAATTTCCCTAATCAAAACTGTAAACTTATTTTTTACTCGTTCCTAAGCATGGAAGACAATTCCACCATTAGAAATGCAACCTGAATAACACCAATTTAAATCGCCCTGTATTTCTTTATACTTCCTTATACCCAATCAACTCTAAATTACATCAAGTCTCACTTTCTAAAATACTTGCTGGTTGAATCAAAGCATATCCTTCAATACTCCATAATACAACACACACAACAACCTAGCCATGCAACATTAGCCTAATTTCACATTAATTGATCTAGTCCTTTATCATTAATCATTTAATCTTCACTACAAAACTCTCATCAACTTCAAGCAAACCAAATAAAATAATTCCAAATATATAACCATGAAAAAAATCTACCTCTTACTACTTTTCTTCTACCTACTTTTTGGTCAAACATTTGCCCAAAGATACACGACAGAAGTTTTTACAGCTGATCAAATAAAGGTCAGTACTGATGTCCAATATGGTGTCAATGCGACGATTTTACCAATGTTATTTGCAGGAGCTACTGAATTTTTACCCGAACAACTACTCATGGATGTCTATGAACCTGATCCTACAATGGATGATCGTACTGATCGCCCAGTAGTAGTAGTGGTACATGGTGGAGATGCTCTACCTATGATCAGTAATCAGGCTTGCTGGGGAGATAAACAAGATTGGATTACCGTAACTACTGCACAAAAACTAGCCCGTATGGGTTATGTTGCTATTGCCCCTAATTACCGATTGGGTTGGGACCCAACAACAAAAAACCGAGATCTCTTTTTTGATGGGCTTATTGATGCAGGAACACGTATGCAACATGATATCAAAGCTTGTGTACGTTATCTTAGAAAAACCATTGCTGAAGATGATAACCCTTATGGTATTGCCTCTGAGAAATTTGCTGCTTGGGGAACAGCTTCGGGTGCAGGTACAACAATAGTTATTGCTGCTTATGTTGATTTAGAGGAATTGAATACGCCTAGTTATTTTATTAGTGATGAGGAGGGTAATGTATTCAATACTTTTAATCTTCAAGAAGCAGGAGATATTGATGGAACAACGGTTGGTATTAATGCATTAGGAGATACCACTAATTATGTGAATCATCCAGATTACTCCTCTAAATTTCAAATGACTGCTATGGGAGTCGGTACTGCGATTGATCCAGGCTCTTTGGATGAAGGAGAACCGCCTATGATTATGTTTGGTAATCCCAATAGTCCTGTAACCCAAGTAGACGAAGGCACTTTAAGACTACCAACAACTAATGAAGCGATTTTGACTGTACAATTATCTGGTGGTGTAATTAAGGAAGCCAATGAAGTGGGTTTAAATGACATTTGGATCAATGCGGATTTAGATGACCCCTATACCAATGCTCAACGTGCAGATCCTAATTTTGGTGAATATGAAGGCTGGTTACCACTTTATGGCCCTGTAGAAAATGAATATCCTTGGGTTTGGTGGGATCCTAACTGCCCAGTTAATGAGCAATCAGAAGCAGCACTTCCCAATCCAGATCAGGCAAGAAGTTTACGCCAATTGGATACGATGGCGGCTTATTTCGGTGTTCGGGCTGTGGTTGCCCTTCAACTGGATACTGAAACAACTATTGAGGATCATTTAACTCTTGCTAATGCTTGGGACGTTTACCCCAATCCAGCCACAAATGCCCTTCAAATCAAGCTACATAATGGACAAGCTATTGAGGAAGTTAATATTTTTAATTTAACAGGGCAGGCTGTTCAACAATATCAAGGCAATCAAAATACCAGCTTCCAAATCAATGATTTAAAGCTATCTACGGGTTTGTATGTTTTACAAATACGAACGAATGAGGGTTTGATTTTGTCTAGTAAATTGACGATACAATAAACATATTCCATTTATTTAGTCCGTATTTTATTTATGCTGTAGAGCCACATTGAAATGTGGCTCTACAGCGCAAAATACGGTATACCCAGCAACTATATATAAGAAAGTTAGTCTCTCAAAAATCTAAGAACGCCCCTTCATCAATAGCTCCATATATGGAAAAGGTCTCAAAACAGTCACCCTCAACCAATCTCCAACCTCAAAACCTTCGACTTCATGCTCATTCATTAGAAATGATTTTACCTGCCCATTGATCAATAGCTTCACACGTACCAAACCTCCAGTATGTTCAACATAAACAACTTGTCCAATGACTTGAAACACCCCATCCAAGCTGTATTGTTCGTCACCTTCTATAAGCACATTCGGCTCTCCATCCTTAATAATCTGACCTTCTTCAAGTCGCAATACCCGATTGCTCAATTTAAAAATCTCTCCTAAGTCATGACTGACCAAAATGGTCGTTAAATTGTATTTTTTATGGATGGTTAAAATATAATCCTGAAGTTTGCTTCTCATCTCCATATCTAAGGCTGAAAGTGGCTCATCCAATAATAGAATTTCTGGTTCTCTGACTAAAGCTCTAGCCAAAGCCACCCTTTGTTGCTGTCCGCCTGAAAGATTTTTGGGATAACGCTCCTGAATCCCCTTCAATTCCATGATTTCTACCAGTTCTTGAATAATATCCTTCGATTGTCCTTTCACTAAAGCATATTCCAAATTTTGTCGGACAGTCATATTCGGAAATAGGGCATAATCTTGAAAAAGGTAAGCAATTTTACGAGCCTGCGGAGGGAGATTGATTTTTTGATCTATATCCAACCATTTTTCCCCATTTACCACAATTTCCCCATCCTCCACCTCCATCAAACCAGCCAATATTCGCAAAATAGAGGTCTTACCAGCTCCCGAAGGGCCATATAATGCTAGAAAACTACCTTTTTCTAGGGAAAATTCGACCGCCAAAGTCATGCTTCCTAATTGAGCGGATTGGAGTTTTCTTTGAATTTTATAATTCAAAAATTGCTTAGGTGCATTATCCATAAATAAACTGTTTAAATTTCTCTAGTTCTAAGATAATTGAGGGGGAGTATCCTTGGCATGATATATCTTTTATTCCAGCCCTGAAGGGGCAAAAGCAATAGCGTAGGGCATCGCCCTACGAATACAAGTCAATATACATTCAGCCCTGAAAGGGCGAAAGCCAAACCAAATAATTAGCTGATGTGTCCAGTATTGAATTGATGGTCAAATCCTTGTCCACACGGCTTATGCCCTTTCAGGGCGTATATGGGATGCTTCATTTTTCATAGGGCGATGCCCTATGCTAATGCTTATGCCCTTTCAGGGCGAAAGAAGATATTCCCCCAATTCTCTTAGAACTAGAAATTTCTTGATTATTTAGATACTTTGTTGAACAAAACAAAGTTCAGATAAGTTCTATAAATGATCAAGTAAATATTCCTAGAAAAAAACACATCAAAAAACGTCTAGCTATGCCCACCAAAGTACCACTTAAAGTATTTATTTCCTACGCTCATAGAGACGAACAATTCAAGTTTGACTTATTGGATCATTTATCCGTATTGAAACGCAATAATGATATTGAAATATGGGAAGATGGGGAAATTACAGTTGGTCAACAATGGGATGGCGAAATCAAGGGAAAATTACTCAATGCTGATGTCGTCCTTTTCCTCCTAAGTCCCAGTTTTTCTAATTCAGATTATATTGATCGAGTAGAAATTAAAGAGACAATGGAACGCCATAAAAAAGGTCAAGTACTCGTCGCTCCTATTGTTATTCGACCTTTTGATTTTTCAGGTACCATTTTTAGTAACTTTCAGGCTGTTCCAAAAGGAGCCAAGCCTGTATCTATTTGGTCTAATCAAGATGAAGCTTGGTTGGATGTAGTTAAGCAACTAAAAAGGGCTTTTAAAAACCTTAAATCTCGTTCCCAATCGGCTAAAGACACCAGTAACAATAGTCATGATTCTACTAATGAAATTGACGATAATCTTAATGAAAATGATCATTTAAAAAAACAAATCAACAAAGCCATTGCTAAACACGAAATGAAACAAGCCATTGAATTATTGGAAAAATGGGGAGAATTACCAGAAAACAAATATGAAAACACTACTGTTTTACTTCTCATCTCTCGCTGGTCTGGTTTACAGAAAAAACAAATACTTGATATATATAATCCTAATGATTTAGAGCGTCAAATCAATAAGCTCAAACATGATATTTCAAGTTTACTAAGTATGTAACATTTTCCATTCATACATACAATACTTGCCTGATAGTATACACTTCTTAGTTTCTTTTCTTCAACCGACCTTGTGGATTTTAGGTAAAATGTTTCACAAATCCGTTAAGCACAAAATACTGTTTGAGCGCAGCGAGTTTATTTTGTGTAGGATTTTTGGAATATTTTGCCGTAAAGAAATCCATAAAGTCTTGATTTTTGCTTCTTTTAATCAAGTAAAAGAAAATTTAGTAGTGATCAAGGGAAGCAATAAGTATTATACCATCCAATATATGTTTCGTATAACATCAGTTAGTAATTAAATTAAAACACCACCGTCTTATTCCCTCGAATAAACACCCGATTCTCAAAAACCAATTTCAAAGCCTTTGCCAATACAATTTTCTCAATATCCTTACCAGCTTTGGCAATATCCTTCACCGCATATCGGTGATCAATCCGAATGACATCTTGGAAAATAATCGGCCCTTCGTCTAGGTCATTATTGACAAAATGCGCTGTTGCCCCTACGATTTTCACCCCTCGCTGAAAAGCCTGTCGATAAGGATTGGCTCCCTTAAAAGCAGGTAAAAAGGAATGATGTATATTGATGATTTTATTCGGATATTTAGAAACAAAATCAGGCGTTAAAATCCGCATATATTTGGCTAAGATCAGGTATTCTGGATTGTAAATACTCAATGCTTGTAAAATCTTTCCTTCGTGTTCTTCTCTAGTCAATCCTTTTGTAGAAATATAGTGAAAGGGAATCCCAAATTTGGCGACCAATGGTTGTAAAGTATTGTGATTACTAATCACCGCCAGCACATCTGCCGATAATTCATCATACTCATAACGCAATAGAATGTCCCCTAAATGTTGATGATCTTTTGTCGCAAAAACCACGACCTTTTTATTCTCTGTTTTAGCAATCTCTATATTGGCTCCTTTGGGCAATACTTGTTTCAATTCCTTTTCTAAAGCGACTCTATCACAATCTCCTGCTAGTTCTGTCCGCATAAAAAAGTGATTGCTTTCTGACTCCACAAATTCATCATTTTTAATAATATTCAAACAACTCTCTGCAATAACTCCTGTCGCCTGACTGATAATTCCCGTCTGGTCTGGACAATCTATAAGTAAAATCATAGTTTATTTTTTCTCTAGTATAAAATAGATGAGTATAAATAAAAACAATGTCTTTATATATTAGTTAATAATAAAAAACACAGTAAAAATAACACATTGAACTTACAATACCTGTAATACCTCCAACACTTTTACTATCTTCATGCCAAAATACGCAATTATGTCATTTTCCAATAAGAATGTTTTAATTACTGGTGCTGCTTCTGGTATTGGTAAAACGACCGCCTTACTGTTTGCTGAGAAAGGAGCAACGATTATTGTAGTAGATATTAATGAGGATGGCGGTCAAGAAACGGTTGCTGAGATTGAAGAAATCGGTGGTACCGCTTATTTTTACCAAGTCGATCAATCTGATCAACATGCTGTACAACAACTATTTGTGGCAGTTAAGGAAAAAGTGGGACAGGTGCATATTGCAGTAAATAATGCAGGGATATTGGGACAATATGTACCAACGCATATTTACCCCGCCAATGACTGGCATCGAGTGATTGGGGTCAATTTGAATGGTGTGTTCTATTGTATGCAAATGGAATTGGCCATGATGCTCGAACAAGGTGGTGGAGCGATTATTAATGTAGCTTCTGTCGCTGGATTGAAAGCCATGCCTTATGCAAGTGCCTACGCTGCTAGTAAACATGCCCTTATTGGTTTAACCAAATCTGCTGCCTTAGAATATGCCAAGAAAAACATTCGCATCAATGCTGTTTGCCCTGTATTTACACAAACACCCATGTTAGATGATAATGTACAGGGACAGGAGCAGCAAAAGGAAAAATTTCGCAAACTCATTCCTTCTAGGCAATTTGCCAAGCCTAAAGATATTGCCAATGCCATTCTATGGTTGGCGGATGGGCAAACCGCTTATGTTACAGGGATTAGTTTGCCTGTAGATGGTGGTTTGATGGCTTCTTAATCATTAAAAAAATACTCGTTCTAAGATATTTGGGGAGGGAGTTTATCTTTAGGATGATATATCTTGTATTCCAGCCCTGAAAGGGCAAAAGCAATAGCGTAGGGCATCGCCCTACGAATAAACAAAGCTATACAATCAGCCCTGAAAGGGCGAAAGCCAAACCCAATAATTAGTCGATGTCTCCAGTATTGGATTGGTGGTCAAACTTTGTCCACACGGCTTTTGCCCTTTCAGGGCTTATATAGAACACTTAATTTTTCATAGGGCGATGCCCTATGCTAATGATGATGCCCTTTCAGGGCGAAAGAAGATATACCCCCAATTATCTTAAAACTAGAAAAAATACAATAACAACAATCATTAAAAAAATAAGATCAATGAATCAACAAGTCCTCCTAGCCAAACGCCCAATTGGTTTACCAGAAGCCGATACTTGGCAGATCGTGGAAACACCCATCCCCCAGCCCCAAGAAGGAGAAGTCCTTATCGAAAATGCCTATATTTCGCTCGATCCTGCCATGCGTGGTTGGATCAATGATGCTCGTTCTTATGTACCGCCTGTCAAAATTGGTGCGGTCATGCGTGCGGCAAGTGTGGGGAAGGTGATCGAGTCGAAACATCCTCATTATAAAGTCGGCACCCACCTTTATGGAACAGGAGGGGTACAAAAATATGTGGTAACGAATGGTAAAGGCTGGCATCCTGTAGACCCCAATTTAGCCCCATTACCCCTATATTTAGGGACATTGGGCATGACTGGTTTTACCGCCTATTTTGGTCTACTAGATGTAGGAGAACCAAAGGAAGGAGAAACGGTGCTTATATCTGGGGCTGCTGGTGCAGTAGGTAGCATTACTGGACAAATTGCCAAAATCAAAGGTTGTCGAGTTGTCGGTATTGCTGGTGGTCCAGAAAAATGTCGTTATATTGTGGAGGAATTGGGCTTTGATGCTGCAATTGATTATAAAAATGAATCCGTAAAAGCAGGCATCAAAACACATTGCCCCAATGGAATCGACGTTTATTTCGATAATGTTGGTGGAGAAATCTTAGATCTTGCTTTGGCTAAAATCAATATGAGTGCTAGAGTCGTGCTTTGTGGAGCCATTTCTCAATACAATAGTACTAGTGGTATAAGTGGGCCATCCAATTACCTCTCCCTACTGGTCAATCGGGCAAGAATGGAGGGTTTTATCGTATTTGATTATGCCAAAGATTATAGTAAAGCCGCTCAAGAAATGGCGCAGTGGATTATGGCTGGCAAACTGAAATCTAAGGAGCATATTGAGGAAGGGCTTTCTAATTTTCATAGCACTTTCTTAAAGCTTTTTTCTGGGGAGAAGTTGGGGAAATTGGTATTGAAGTGTTGAGGAACAGTCAAAAAATAAAGTATCATTCCCAAACATGCATTTATTGGATTGTTTTAAATTAGTTTGGCCAAATTCATTCCTAAAAAGCAGCTCAATAATAGCTATATATTTCCGACAAATCCATCCCCCTTCGGAGGGGGCTTGGGGGAGGAATAGCTT
>JAHDFT010000267.1 GCA_020628015.1 Bacteroidota bacterium | reverse complement strand
GCATCGCCTACGTTTTTTGCCTCGTCTAGGGATAAATTTCCCTAACCAAAATTTGCACACTTATTTTTCACTCGTTCCTTAATTTTTAATCCTGTGATGTAAATAAATAATTATTGACCTAAAAATACACCAATATCGTTTGGTCTAATTATTTACACCCATCACCCAAACATTTCACTCATGAGAAATTCATTGTTTTTATTATTGGTAGTTGCATTTACTTGTATTTTTTATTCTTGTGAACAAGAATTAGATGTTGTAGAGTATGACCAAATAACTAGTCAAAACAAAACTGTATTAGATCCATTGATTCTTGCAGATGTAAACGTTGGTAGTTGTTGTGGCATTAATAACTCTGGAAGGGTTAGGGAACTCACGCACATGGATCCACATGTGAGTTTAGAGTCTAGAACTGTTACCTTTTCTTTAAACTCAACAACCCACACATTCTATGCTGCTCAAGGAGGTCTTAAATATGTATTTTATAGAAAAGACTCAAATGGAGACTATAAATACTATAAGACTTCTACCTCATTAGAAAGTACGCCTGATTTTTGTCTTAGAAAAGGAGAATACAAATGTATCATTATTGCTAATGGTTGTAGTTTCACTTCTATTGATTGGGATACCGATTGTAGTTATGCTTATATTGGAGGTAAAAGTTGTAATTCTGGAATTTATTTTGCGGCTAGTGATGCCATTTGTTTCACAGTAAATGGTTGCAGAATGGATATTACAGACATTGATGATCAAGGCTAATACTTGCCGTTTTCACTAATCTCAACCATTCCTAATCCATTCAATAAAACGAACGATTAGACTAGGAGTGGTTGAGTTAATTCCTAGATTCCCTCTTTAGGAATAGTCAAAAAATAAATTTCAATTTTGATTGATAAATTTGTAAACTTATTTTTTGCTTTTCCTTATATTTCCTTTTATTAATTATATTCTAAGAATGATCAACACCACACCTTCCTATAAAAATTAATTGACTTATCTATTGATAATAAATCAAAAAAATGTCTAGGATTCACCATGCCTCCTTAGTAAAAACCCTAATAATCAATTAAAAAAACAACTATTCTATTTTAAATATAAAAGACACTTGCCACAAATTGTTATATTTTATAAGCAAAACTTGCTTTAAATTTACATCATCAAACAAAAGGAAACTACTTTCCTTTTTTATTAACCACGTGATGTAAATAAATAATTATAGACCTAATCTAATAAATATTAAGCCACATTATTGCCAACACTTTACCTTAATATTATACGGTCTAATTATTTCTACCCATCACCCAAACATTTTCACTTATGAGAAGTTCATTGTTTTTAGTATTATTAGCTGTATTTACTTGCATTTTTTATTCTTGTGAACAAGAACTTGATGTAACAGAATACGATCAAATGGCAAGTTACAAAACAACAGCAGTAGATCCATTAATTATTGCAGATGCACATGTTGGAGGTTGTTGTGATCTTCCTGCAAGACTCATCAAACCTGTTTTAGCTCCTTTTCCTGCATTAAAAACAAAAAGAGTTACATTTACCTTAAATTCTACAACTCATTCTTTTTACTCTGCCAATGGAGGACTTAAATATGTATTCTATAGAAAAAATTCAAATGGTGACTACATATATAATAGAACACTTCATTCTGTAGAAAGTAGTCCATCGTTTTGTCTTGGTAAAGGAGATTATCGTTGTATTATTATTTCAAATGCTTGCGAATTTGATAGTATAGATTGGGAAACTGGTTGTGGCTATACTTATATTGGAGGAAAAAGTTGTAGCATTGGTAACGAGTTTTCTGCTAGTGATGCACTCTGCTTCTCTATTAGTAACTGTAACTAATAAACAACAAGATGCCATTTTATAGTTTAAAGATTGGATAGTATATCTAATTTTTGATTCCTAAGTAGTTTACTTTTACCTAGTAAAAAACTACTTAGGAATATTCCTCTTATATGTAATTAATCAAAAATTACTATTTAAGCACAAATAAAATTTACTATATTTTAACTTTGCCCAAATACTTCAGCCAATAAAGGCATCACCCCATTAATCATAAACTGAATCCCTATCGTCATTACAATAAAACCCATAATTCTTGACATAGCAGAAATCCCTCCTTGACCTAATAATTTAAACAAGAGTGGAGAAAAACGAAGGATGATAAAGGTTACAACTGCCAAAAGTAGCACCCCAGCAATAATATTAAAATACTCCGCAAAAAGAACCGCTTCCAATCCCATACTAATCAATAGAGAGATGGAACCAGGTCCAGAAAGCATGGGCATGGCTAGGGGTGAAAAAGAAATATCTTCCTTCTCCAAAGCTTCTTCTTCTACTCGTTCATTAATGGCTTTCCCTTTACGATAGGTTGCACTCAATAAATTGAAACCTGAACGCATAATAATAATGCCTCCAGCGATCTTCATGCCTTCGATGGTTATCCCAAAAAAATTGAGGATATAAGTACCAATTAGCAAAAATACAATGAGTATGACACTCATATAAATACAGGCTTTCAATGCCTGCCCATTTCGCTCTTTGACCGTATTATCTGTGGTCAAACTCAAAAAAATGGGAATTGCTCCTAATGGATTTACTACCGAAAAGAGGGCAGAAAAAATCCCAATAACTGCATTCATTTGTTGATCGTTTTTAATAAAAACAAATACTTTACACACCTTCAAAAATCATTCAGTTAACAAATAGATGTATAAAGTTTTTTCAGTCTTTAAATAATTCAGTCCCGAACAACAAAGCGACTATGCAATTAGTTTGATAATTCTCTCTTTTTTTTCAATAACTAGATGATTTTACTAACACAATACATTTGTTTAACTATAAAATAACATTGTAAAATTGCCCAATAAATACCAAATACAGCTTTCCCACCAAATCCTAGTATAACACGTACAAATGCTACTAAAAAATAACAATCAATATGGTAATAAAACCAATACATCCATATCATTTTACTTAAATTCAAAATCAACTATTTTTAACTAAAAAAGCAAATAAAAATAAAATTTTTGTAGAAAAAAATCTATTTTTTTTGGCTTTTTATTGAACTATTACCCTTTTGTTGAGTCTTATATATGTAGCTGCTTTAGAATCATCTTGATCTTTCTATCTCCTGATTATTATTGCTCACTACCAACCATAGGGTAGATATGGAATCTACCCCTACTATTTATATATAAACATTATTTATTAACCAAAGAGGACCACATTATGAGGGTTACAGAACTTCGTTAAATCGAGGGGCTAGGAATCTTTTCTTTCTCGACCTATAGTATTTGCGATTTTTTTGATTCGATGGTCAAATAGGATTACTGCTTAGTAGATACCTAAACTGTCGAGGCTTTTGTTTTTGTTCCACCGATTCCTGGCTCCTCTGTTTCTTAATTTTTAACCTTTTATGAAACCTATTTTACGAAGTAATTCTTTGACCATCGATCTGCGTGGACTCGCCATCATTTTATTGATTGTCATGGCCACCAACTTTATTACCCTGCGTTTGTGGATGTCTATGGCTCCTAGAGCACCAGATACGGAAACAAGGCATCCAGACATGGTTGCAGCTAGTACAGAACTTTACTTGCTAGATCAAGCCAGGCGTTATGTGTATGACACAGATGCTTTTGAATCAAAAGTAAAGGAAGTAAGCCGCAAATTGGACATTCCCGCTGATTGGCTGATGGCGGTGATGCACTCTGAAAGCCGCTTTGATGCTTCTGTAAAGAATATCAAAGGGAGTGGCGCAACAGGCTTGATTCAGTTCATGCCTGCTACTGCCAAAGACTACAATGTAACGACCGACCGACTCCGAAACATGAATCATATTGAGCAATTAGACTATGTGTATGAGTATTTGAATCGAGTACGTAACAAATACAAAAATTACGATAGTCTAACCGACCTTTACTTGGCGATCTTGTATCCCAAGGCATTAGGTGAAGAAACCTGTTACACTATGTATGCGAAGCCTTCAAAAGCTTATGAGATGAATGCTGGCTTAGATGAGAACAAGGATGGTAGGGTAACGGTATCTGATATTGACCGCCGAATGAAACGGGTTTACCCTTCTGCTTATAACAAGCCAAAATAACCCTTACGGCTCATTTCATTTAGAGGAGTAAATTGATGGGCGGGAGCTAACACTCTCGCCTTTTTTAATACCCTATACTGGCGAGTACAGCACATAACATTTAAACAAAAAGGGAATCTATGGTAGAACCTGAGAAAATTTTGTAAATCCCCTTAATCCTTTCTATATTGTTGCCTTATTGATTTTCTAAATTAGAAATGGCATATAAAAAATCAACAAATTATTTTAGTTCATTTCTTTTGATCTATAAATATGAAAAAAATCTTATTTCCGACAGACTTTTCCGAGCATTCCCATAGTGCTTATGCTTATACGCTAAATATTGCCAGTAAACTGGGGGCTGATATTAGCACACTTCATTGTTATCATTTGAGTATTTCTGGGCAAGTGGGTCCTTCTGATACCTTAGAAACGGTCAGGGAACAAGAAGCCTTAGAACAACTGGAAAACTATAGGGAAGCAGCCGCAAAAATGCATGAACGAGCCGTCAGTAGTGATTTGAGTCATGTTTCAGTAGATCACCTTTTGGAAGAAGGTTTGGCAGTAGATAAGATCGTTGAAATTAGTGATAGAGAGGATTTTGATCTGATTTTGATGGGTACCAAAGGGGCAACTGGCTTGAAGGAGATTATTATTGGTAGCAATACAGCTAGAGTGATTGAAGATGCCAAGCGTCCTGTTTTATCTATTCCAGAATATGCTTCTTTTGGGGGTGTAAACAATATTGCCTATGCAACCAACTTTGATGTATTGGATCGGGAAAAGTTGGAAGAGCTTATTGTTTTTGCTGATAAATTTGATGCTAAAATTCATGTGATTCATGTGAATACAGATGCAGATAAACAGCCTGATGAAGTAAGCATGGACAATTTGAAGGCTGGTATCAAAAATGGGCAGGATTTAGTGTTTGAAATTATTGAACACAATGACTTGGAGGAAGGATTGAATAAATACATTGAAGCCAAAAATATTGACATATTGGCGATGCTGACTCATCGACATAATTTCTTCCAAAGGTTATTTGGTACGAGTGAGGTACAAAAAATGGCTTTTCATGGTAAAGTGCCTTTATTGACTTTTCATGAGACGGATGAGTAAGCTATTTGGGTGGACGACAGTTGGGGCGGATATGGAATCCGCCCATACATATCCGCCCATGTGTTTTGTCTTGTGTGTATACTAGTTTAAGTCTAGTTTGAAGCCCATATCACTTATGTCGATTCGTTCTTTTTCTTGTACTTTGAATCTGCGAAGTACTTCATGATTATCTGGACGATCTTCAAACTTAATGAAGGAAACTTTCAGTTCCTGCAAGGTTGCAATCTCGTTTAATACCGTTAAATCATTGATATTTCCACCAGAAATGGTCAGGGAACGCAATTTGGGCAATTTGGTTAAGCAGCTCAAATCAATAGGCGCATCATGCTTGAAAATACCAAAAATATTGAGGACTTCTAGGTTTTGTAAAGCCTCAATACCATCCAAAGAAGTGATGGCAAAATAATCATCCATACCACTCCAAAGCGGACACACCACAAAGAAGCCATCATTTGCACCATTCAGTTTCAACTCGGTAATACCCAATAAATCTTCCTCTTTAAGCTCCATAGCCATCAACGCATCAAAAACCTCTGGAATAGGCTTGGTATTGTATTCCGCATTAGGGTCATAATCTTTATGCAATTCCTCTTGAAAAAAAGCTTCAATATCGAACTCTGGTAACACCTTTGCGGTCATTAGCTGACCAATAATTGCGAGCTTTAGATTCTTATCTTTCATTTTCGATTCCTGTTTAATTTATTTTTTGTAAAGTTGTATCAATTATTGTGCAATATGTACCTGTCATACAATATTGACTAGCATCCTCAATTATAACACCTAAAGTTAATATTTGTGCGATAATAGACCAAATTTTTTGAATGGATAATATCCTTAACCTTCCTATTTCTAAAGCAGCACCTTACATTTCGGATTTTTTTCCATAAATACCTTAAGCTCTTCCTCTGGCACTTTTGTTTTTCGACAATTTAGCTCCTTCAAACTACTAAAATGCATAATCGGTGCAATAGAACTAATTGGCGTATCGCTAATATTGAGGACTTTCATGCCATTCAATGCCTTAATTGGTGTCAAATCCGCCACATTGGTACCCGACAAACGCAGTTCTCGCATTAGGCTCGCACTAGAAAGCGGACTTAAATCCTCGACCATTGTTTGAGAGATATTCAACAAAAAAAGCTGTGTACATTGCCGCAAAGGACTAATATCCTTAATGCGATTTTGGCGAATGTCTAACTCTCGTAGCCTTGTCAATGTGGCTAGTGGAGTCAAATCTTTGATGTGATTAAAGGGCAAGCGAATGAATTGCAGTTCCTTTTTATCTCGTAGTGGCTCCAAATCAGGAATTTGATTATTCGCTGCTTCGAGAATGCGAATTTTTGGTAAGTAGGCGATGCTTTGCAGGGAGGTGAGTCCATTTCCTGCGACAGAGATGTGGTGTAAATTGCTCAGATGTTCGAGTGCAGTCAGGTCTCCTGGCATAATGCTGGGGGCAACAAAGGTAACGGTTTGGTCATGCAGCTTTTGAATATCCGCTTCTGTCACCAGTCTTTTTTCCGATAGTTTTTTATCCAATAACTGTTGCCATTGGGAGTCTAGTCCTTTCCACCAAGCGAGGTCTGCCTTTTTTGGGGTGACTGGGGTTTGGATGGTTGGTTGAGCTGTGATAGCAGTTGCCTGTGGCTGGGCTGTTTTTGGTGTTGGTGTATTGGCTTTTTTTTCGGTGTTGGTGGTGGGGTCAGAGCAGGATAGGCTACAGAGTATGTAGTAGAGGATTATTATTGGAAGGATTGTTTTTTTCATGGTTTTATTGGATTCTTGGAGTTTTTTTATGTTTTAATTGAAAAGCAAAAGGGGTACCATGTTTTTGTTTGAAACATAAAATCATTCAAATATAGATGATTTTTAGAACATACAATAAATCTAACTATAAAGTTAATACAACTTCATTTTCACCATAAAAAAGTCAAAAAAACCTAATCAAAAATTTATTATCTATTAAAATTAACAAAATTCGCAAACTTTTAAATACTAATAATCATCATATATAAATATAAAAACAAATAATTAATCGACTAGGATAATTCCCTATACATACATTTATTTGTCACTCATTTAATTGAAAACAAATAAAATGAAACTCATAAATATTTTTTGCCGTAAATATAGGTATGTAAATAAGAAAATATAGTCTATTATGTTGAAGGAAAATAATCTTAATCATTTATTGCTTAATGCAATAAATTCTCTGACTTCTGAAGATCAAATAAAATTAGCTAATCTTTTAAAAAAAGTAAATATATTAAATGATATTGTTGATGAACATGAACAAGAAAATAACAATGTAAATCGTTATAAAAAAAAAGAGACGAAATTAGACCAATCATTCCAGACTTCTTAGAACAAATCACTCAGGAAAGTTATATTCCTAATGAAATAAAAGCCTCCTTTGAAGAATTTAAAACGACTTTTTTAGAAGCAGTTAATACTAATAAATCCTACCAACTACTAGAAGGTAAAGATTTCTTTACTCTTGGTATTATTTATTACTTCTATGATAAAGACTATACTAAAGCTAAAAGAGCCTTTCATAAGGCTTTAGAAATAGGCTATGATAAAGAAGAACAAATATATGCAAGATTAGGAGCCTGTTATTTTAAAATGGAAATTAAGGATGAGGTTGAAGCTATTCGCTGTTTAACCAAAGCAACAACAGTTAATTATGCTCCAGGTTTCTATAATTTAGGCTTATTTCATAAAAGTACAGAAAATTATAATGATGCAGCAAAAGCTTTTAAACAAGCTTTTAAGATAAAGGAGAACTATTATTTAGCAAGAAATAACTATGCAACAACATTAA
>JAHDFT010000266.1:6230-8062 GCA_020628015.1 Bacteroidota bacterium | reverse complement strand
TTAATCTAAAAAACGAATACCTATGAATCAAATCCACGCACTTATTGGCCTAGCTTGTTTGCTATTGCTAACAACAACTGCTTTTGGTCAATCAAAATTAGAAGCCAAACAAAGCAAACAAATTGACCAACTCTTTAAAGACTACAACAGCTTAGATCAACCTGGTATAAGTGTAGCGGTAGTCAAAGATGGTAAACTAGCGTACTCCAATGTATTTGGAGCCGCCAATCTTGAACATCAAACACCGATTACCAAAGCAACCAAATTTCACGTATCCAGTATTGGTAATCAATTCATTGCCTTTGCGATTTTATTGCTACAAGAAGAAGGCAAACTATCGTTAAAAGATGACATTCGCAAATACCTACCAACATTCCCCAAATTTGACCAACCCATCACTATCGAAAATTGCCTCACCCACACCGATGGATTACCCGACTTCTATATGCTACAAGGGCTAGGAGCTTGGCGACTCAATGATTTTAGAACATCCGAGCAAGTCACCAACTATTTGAGTCAACTAAAAAAGCCCGTCAGTCCAATAGGTAGCCCCACGAATCACTATAGTACTGCTGGTTTTGTCATTGCTGCTGAAATTGTAGAAAAAGTCAGCAAACAAGATTTTGACCAATTTGCTCAAAAACACATTTTTGAGCCTTTACAAATGAAAAATACAATGTTTCAGGGCAATCCTGCAAAGTTAATCCCCAATAAAGCCAGTGCTTATAATGGTATGGAAGGTAATTATCAAAATGAAAACATACATCATTATAGCGTTGCCGAATTAAATCTCTATACTAGCGCAGAAGATTTGGCACTTTGGGCAATGCATTTGAAAGACAAAAAATTGATTAAAGCTACAGTTGTTGACCAACTTGATCAAAAGATTAGCTATACCAATGGAGAACAAGGAAATGCTGCTTTAGGACAATATTGGGGCGAGTACAAAGGCTTGGAAAAGGTCTATCACAATGCGATGGGTTATGGCAGATTAGCTTATATCGCCCGTTATCCAGAACAAAATTTTGCCATCGCTATTTTGAGTAATTATTATCAAAGGAATGTAGAAACCATTGCAGAAGCGATCACCGATTTACTTTTGGCAGATCAATTGAAAATGGAGGTAAAAAGTGAGGCAACGGCTACTATAGTGAATGAGCCAGTTAAAAAGTTTGTCAAGCTCCCAAAAGCAAAATTGGAAAGGCTTTGTGGCTCTTATTGGAATGCAGAAGGAGCTTATGCTCGACAAATCATTCTTGTAAATGATACGCTGCGTTATAGTAGGGGCGGAGACAATCAAACTCCGCTCCTAGCTATTGATGAAAACACTTTTGCGATGCTAGGAAATTTATCTGTAGAGGTGAAGTTTAGCGAAGAAGGAAAAAAGCGATTAATGGCCGTTCATGTAGATGAGGATTATGTTTATAATCATGAATCATTCGAGCCAAAAACGTATAATACCAAGGATTTGGAGGGTTTCACAGGTGATTTTTATTGTAAGGAATTGGATACAGTTTATGAAATCAAATTAGAGAAGGAGCAATTAGTGGCAACAAATTTGCGTGTTGCTACAATTCCATTAAATGCAATGAAGACAGATTTATTTACTGGCGAAAATCGTTTTTTGAGTAGCGTGGAATTTGTTCGGAATGCTGATAAAAACGTAATAGGTTTTGTGGTTCCTTTGGATGGTAGTGAATTGTGGTTTGAAAAATTGGAATTAAAAGGACGGAATTAAATATTCCATTGCCACGTAGGGACAAGGCATGCCTTGTCCTACCTTTCCCCACCTTGTCCCTACCATCCCCATTACATAATAAATACATACATAC
>JAHDFT010000266.1:0-6130 GCA_020628015.1 Bacteroidota bacterium | reverse complement strand
ATACATACATACCTCCCAATCAACAAAATTCGCCAAAAAACAAAAAACAACACAACACCATGAACCTAATCCTTGTCAATACCTCTCTAACACACAAAGAAGCCTTCCAAAACTACGTTCAAACATGGGCAGCAGAAAAGATGAATCCTAGAGAGGATTACTACAAAATGTATCAGCGAGTATTTGAGGATTACGAAGCATTTCTTGCCCATTTAGTCAATTTGCGTCATCCAGATCGACTTAAAAATGCCAAACCCTTTATCCGTTTTTATTGGTTTTTCAATGAAGCCCAAGCAATAGTTGGCACCCTTCGCTATCGCATTAATATTCCAGAAGAATATGGCAATATAGGGTATGAAATCAGTCCACAATATCGGAATCAAGGTTATGGACGAAAAATGTTAGGAGCCTTAAAAGAACAATTACAAGAAGAAGGAATAGAAAGCTTTTTATTAACCTTATCTCCTGAAAACAAAGCCTCCCAAAAGATTATCGAATACAATGGTGGCACATTCGTCAAACAATTAGAAGAACCTTCTAGTGGAGATTTGTTGAATATGTATCAAATTGTGCTTTAGGCATAGATTATAATCACACCTCAAAATCCAATATCAAATCACCCTGCCCAACTAATGTCTTTTCTTTGAGATAAATCTTGTTGATGGTACCAGCCCGATCAGAGGTGACAGTACTTTCCATTTTCATGGCTTCGATAATAAACAATGGCGTATTGACCTCGATTTCCTGACCCTCTTCTACCAATAGCTTAGAAAGACTGCCTTGTAGTGGAGAACCAATCTCATTTGGTCGAACAGCTTTTGGTACCTCAACAATATTAGCGGAAAGAGCTTCGTCCTTGATTTTGACAGAGCGAATGTCCCCATTGATTCTAAACATCACCATCCTATTACCTTCCTCATCTGGATCACTAGTATTGATATACTCGATAATAATGTTTTTACCTACCGAGATAGCAACTGTAATTTCTTCTCCTTTTTCCAAGCCATAGAAAAAAGCTTTGGTCGGAATCTTGCTGACATCCCCATAGTCTTGCCAATGTTGATAATAATTCTCAAATACTTTGGGATAAAGTAGAGACGAAAGAAAATCAGTATATTCATTGAAATTCTGATGAGCTGTTTTATAGGTCTCGAATGCCTGCTCCAAATCAATAGGCGGTAACTGCTCATTGGGTTTGGTCGTATAAGGTTTTTCTCCTTTTAAGACAATTTCTTGTAAACCTTCTGGCCAAGGACTCGACCACTGCCCCAAATCACCTCGCATTAGTGATTTAAAACTATCTGGAAAATCAATTTTATGTCCTTTTTTCCAAATATCGTCAATAGTATAGTCATTAGAAGTCATAAACATCGCCATATCACCGACCACCTTAGAAGAAGGGGTTACCTTGACAATCCCACCTAGCAATTTATTAACAGCAGCATAGTTTTGTTTAATGAGGTCAAATTGATCCTCCAAACCTAGCCCTCTAGCTTGTGGGCGAAGGTTGGAATATTGTCCACCAGGGATTTCTGATTCGTAGATGTCTGCTGTACCTGCCTTTAATTCGGTTTCAAAAGGATAATAATATTGCCGAATGGCTTCCCAATAATCGGAATATTGATTGAGGGAGTTCAAATCAATAGGATTTTCCCGCTCACTACCTTCTAACATGGCAACAATGCTATTGAAATTGGGTTGCGAGGTCAATCCAGACATAGAACTCAAAGCCACATCAATTATATCCACACCGCTATCAATCGCTTTGAGATAAGTGGTACTTTGGATAGAGGAGGTATCATGTGTGTGTAGGTGGATAGGGAGGTCAACTGCTTCCTTTAAAGCACTTACCAACAGATTGGCAGCTTCTGGCTTAAGTAGACCTGCCATGTCTTTGATGGCGATCATATGTGCGCCAGCATCTTGTAATCTCTTGGCTAGATCGGTGTAGTAATTTAGGGTAAAGCGTTTTTCCTCTTTGGATAATAGATTTCCAGAATAACACAAACAAGCCTCCGCAATTGCATTCGTTTCCTTATTGACCGTTTCAATTGACATCCGCATCCCTTCGATCCAGTTGAGGGAATCGAAAATACGGAAGACATCGATGCCTTTTTTCGCAGATTGTAGAATAAATTCCTTGATCAAATTGTCTGGATAAGCTTTATAGCCCACCGCATTCGAGCCTCTAATCAACATTTGCAAAAGCGTATTTGGTACACTTGCACGAATTTTTTCCAAACGTTTCCAAGGAGATTCTTTCAAGAAACGCATACAAACGTCAAAAGTCGCCCCTCCCCAAGTTTCCATAGAAAATAAATTGGCTCCATGTTGCTTGGCAAAGGATTCGGCGACATTAAGTAAATCATAGGTTCGCACCCTTGTTGCTAATAACGATTGGTGAGCATCCCTAAAGGTAGTATCCGTAAATAAGATTTGATCTTGTGCTTTGACCCAGTTGATTAAAGCATCCCTGCCTTCTTCTTCTAATATATTTTTTGTTCCTCTAGGAAAATGATCTTGTTGAGGTATGGGAACAATTGCCTTTCTAAAAGTCGCATTAGGATTCACCTTACTCACATCAGGATTCCCATTTACATTGATATTACCTAAGTATCTCAAAATTCTAGTGCCTCGATTTCGCCAATTATGTGGAGTCAATAATTCAGGATGTTGAGCGAGGTAATTGACGGTGATGTTGCCTTTGAATAAATTGTCGTCTTGTAGTAAATTAAGTAAAAAGCTAATGTTATTTTTAACCCCCCGAATCCTAAACTCCCTCAAAGCACGACGCAATCTTGCTGCGCTATCCTCAATGCGATGTCCCCAGCCCGTCACCTTTACCAACATACTATCAAAGAAAGGAGATACAATAGCACCTGCATAGGCATTTCCTGCATCTAAGCGAATCCCGAAACCACTTGCGCTTCTATAGGCCACCAAACGCCCGTAATCAGGTTTGAAATCTTGGCTAGGGTCTTCTGTGGTAATTCTGCATTGTATGGCATAACCTCTAAACTGAATGTCTTCTTGTGAACCAATACCTATAATGTCATCGGTCAATTTATAACCCTGAGCAATTAAAATCTGCGCTCGAACAAGGTCGATGCCAGAGATAACTTCGGTAATCGTATGTTCTACCTGTATTCTAGTATTGACCTCAATAAAATAGATATTTTCTGCTCGATCTACTAGAAATTCGACCGTTCCAGCATTGACATAATCTAAGGCTTTACATAAATCGGTAGCGTATTTCCAGAGTTTATGCCGAGTTTCTTCTTGTAAGCCAATACTTGGAGCCACTTCAATCACCTTTTGAAATCTCCTTTGTACAGAGCAATCCCTTTCTCGGAGATGGAGTAAATTCCCATGTTTATCACCTAGTATTTGTACTTCAATATGCTTAGGGTCATCAATATATTTTTCAACAAAAACACGAGGATCACCAAAAGCAGTTTTTGCCTCTCTGGTTGCCTCCATATAAGCTTGCGGTAGGTCTTCCATGTGTCTAACGACTCGCATCCCACGCCCACCACCACCTGTAGCAGCTTTAATCATAATAGGTAAGCCTATTTCTTGGGCAAAATCTGTGACTGCTTCTAGGCTATCTAATGCACCTGCTGAGGCTGGAACAATAGGGACATTGGTTTGAGCAGCAACTTTTTTAGCTTGTAACTTATCACCCAATCTTTCCATTGATTCAGGATCAGGACCAATCCAAATAATGTCATTGTCAATACAGGCTCTAGCGAAATTAGGATTTTCAGATAAAAAACCATAACCTGGATGAATGGCATTAACCCCCTGTGCTTTAGCCAGTTTGATAATGGCATTAATATCCAAATAAGGTTTGAGTGGATCATCTTTAGCTCCTATTTGAAAAGCCTGATCCGCTTTATAGCGATGTAGGGAAAATCTATCTTCATAGGTATAGATAGCTACAGTTGGAATGCCCAATTCAGAGGCTGCTCTAAAGATACGGATAGAGATTTCGCCTCTATTGGCTACTAAGAGTTTTTCTATTTTCCTGATTTCATTCATGACTTACAGTTGAATGGTTGTTTGATGGTTTTAACTATTATTTACGGAATATAATGTAGGATGTTGGTGAATCCATTGTAAATTTGGGCTGATTAGCTCATGTTATTTGATAAGGTAATCCAACAATAAATTACCTTATCAAAGCCACTCCAAAATCAAATAACTCTGCGCTCATCAAACCCTTCTCCACCGCAGGATCAGCCTCCATAATTTTTTGTGCTTCCTCCTTAGAAGCCGCCTTAAATAAGACTAGACCAAACCCCCGTTCTGGATCAGGAGAACGTCCAGCCATTATTAGACTTCCTGCTGCTTGTAGTTCTTGTAATTTTTGAAAATGTACGCCAACAATGCGGTTATCCTCCTCTGTCCAAGCATCTGGATTTCTGGCCAATTCTGGGTCAACCAATTCTAAACGATAAAGGAAAGTAGCGTAAGGCTTCGTTTTTTCGGTTTCTTCTGGTTGATATTTGCGCTGTTGAGCCTTCAAAACACTTTCCCAAGCCTTGTCAAAATAGGCATAAGCGGCTTCCCATTGTTCTCCTTCCTGCCAGCCCCAATGGGTAAGGGTGATTTTGGTATGTAGTGGATCATAGGTCTCTAACTCAATCACCACCCAATTTTTATCCTTTCTAGCTTCTGGTAAATGTGGCGGAGCCTTCCATTCAAAAGAAAGCATTTTTTGAGGAATATAACTCAATATTTTACAATCATCACAGCCTTTTTGTCCTTCTTCAGCATCAGGCATGAAGAATATGTGGAAATTGCCCCCCATTTTTAGTGCTACATCTGCTTGTGGAGCTAAAAAGCTGGTGATTCCTTCGGAAGTCGTCCAGTCTGCCCAGATTGCTTCTAGTGGAGCCTTGATGAGTGCTTGTTTTTTAAGGTGCTTCATTTCTTTTTGATTGAGATTTGCTTGAGCCATTGTGAGCAAGGGCTGTACAGATTTTTTGGATTGGAAGATTTTTTGGGGATAAAGATAGGAAATTTGGGAAGGAATTTCTTTGAGATCAAGATTTGGTCGAGCCATTACTTGCAACGGCTGCACGGATAAGCGCAATAAAAAAATAGAAAAGAATAAAATTAGCGTTGACTTCATCATTTTTGACAATAAATATAGGGAATTTACGAGGATTTTTTGCTTACTATCTTATTTCCAATCAGAATGATTACCTTTGAAATCTAAATCAAACCAAAACCACATGATCACCAAAAAACTCCTAGAAACCATCGCTGCTTATGACGAATATCAAACAGCAGATTATGAAGAATGGAAAGATGACTTAGCTTTAGTAAAAAAAGCAAAAGGTCAATTATTTAGATTCGGTCGCTACTTGGAATTTAGAGCCTTACAAAGTGAATTAGGAGAAAGGGAGGATGATATTTATATCGTAAGTCATGCCAAGTCTGGAACTACTTTGACCCAAATGATCCTTTATCAAATGACCACCGATGGCTCAATGGATTTTGAACATCTTTATGATGTCTCTCCTTGGCCAGGTTGGGCAATCTCCTTTGGATTGGAAATCAAGGATACAAAAAATCGACGTTTATTGAAATCTCATGATCCTTATGTTTATTTGAATCATGTCAAAAAGGGAAAATTTATATTTTTATTGAGGAATCCATTGGATGTTCTCAATTCCTTTTTTCACCATAGCCAAGACTATTATCAACTAGATCAAAGCTTTGAAGAATGGGCACCTCGACGTTTAGAGCTTTGGTATAAATACAATGAGCCTTGGCTCAAAAATGAACAAGACTTGGATATTTTATACCTCAATTATGAAGACACCATCAAAAATAAATCACAACAAATTGACCATATCGCCAATTTCATAGGTGTTGAGCTGACTGAAGAGGTGAAAACTAGAATACTAGAGCGAACATCCTTTGCTTTTATGAAACAGCATGAGGAAAAATTTGGGGAGCAGCCTGATAAGGAGAAGATTTATAATAATTTTATACGGAAGGGTAAGGCTGGTGAGGGGGTAAAGTTGGCATCTGAGGAATTGTTGGCGAAAAATGAGGAGTTGGGAGAGGGATTTTATAAGGAGAATGTTTATACTTCGAGGTATTATCAAGAGAAATA
>JAHDFT010000265.1 GCA_020628015.1 Bacteroidota bacterium | reverse complement strand
ATTAGCATGGTAATCTATATGCTTGGTGCTTTATTTATTGTATTATATGGGATAACAAGTAAAAAACTCAATCAAATAGAAAAAGTGCTTGTTACCCTTAGTGGTTTGGGTACATTAGTAGCCCAATTATTTGCTTTAATGCATTGGCCTTATTATGGTGAAGTGAAATTAATGCAAACCTTACCTTTGGTACTTTATTTTCTTTTACTGGCAAAAGATTTTATCAGAAATAAAGTGTTGCCTTTCTTGACTGTATTCTATGGTGACTTTTTTGGGCGGTTGTTTCGATAGGTATTGGGAATATCGTCAAAAGACGTATTCAAAAGTTAAAAATCAAACACATGAGTTTCCTAAAAGCAGAATGGAGAAAACTAGCCATTGTCAATTACCAAGTAGATGAGAACCTATTAAAGCCCTATCTGCCTGTCGGGACAGAATTGGATACTTGGAATGGTATTCATTACATTAGCTTGGTTGGTTTTATGTTTATCAATACCAAAGTGCTAGGCATGAAAATCCCCTTTCATGTCAATTTTGAGGAGGTGAATCTGCGATTTTATGTGAAGGAAAAAACAGAGGATGGCTGGAAAAGGGGCGTTGTTTTTATTCGGGAAATTGTACCCAAACATGCGATTACCTTTGTAGCGAATACCCTATACGGAGAACATTATGTCACCCATAAAATGAAGCATCTATGGCAAGAGGATAAAGCTACAAGAAAGGTTGTCTATGGCTGGAAAATCAATAATAAATGGCAATATTTAGAGGTGATTGCGGAGAAAGAGGCTAGGAAAATGGAGGCGAATAGTGAAGTGGAGTTTATTACCGAGCATTATTGGGGCTATACCAAAATCAATGAAAATAAAACCACGGCTTATGAAGTAAGGCATCCTAGATGGGATTATTATAAGGTGAAGGATTATACTATAGCACTTGATTATAAATTGACTTATGGAGACCAGTTTCGATTTCTTAATTTTGAGGCACCGAAATCGGTGATGTTGGCGGAGGGGTCGAGTATTAGTGTGGAGGAGAAGCGGGTGATCAGTAAATAGTAAAACATCAAAACTCTTCAATCACCCCTCGATAAGACTTCCCAATCGGCAATTCCTTTCCATCAATTTCCACTATTTCCTTTGTAAAAGAATGCACAAAACGCTTATTAATAATATAAGATTTGTGAATCCGTATAAAATCCGCTCCTAATTTACGCTTGATTTCTGTAAGGGAAATATAGACAGGATATTTTTGCTGATCCACATGCACCAAGACATAATTACTCATACCCTCAATATACTTGATAGCCGCCTCATTCAAACGAAGCATTTTGCGGTCGCTTTTCAGGTGAATAATCTTTTCACTAGGATTAGAAGCAGTCGTAGGCGGAGTCCTTTTTGCACTAAATTTATTAATCGCCTTAAAAAATCGCTGAAAGGAAATAGGCTTCAATAAATAATCAATCACATCCAGTTCAAAACCTTCTAATGCAAATTCTCGATAAGCGGTGGTAATAATGACTGCTGGCGGATTAGACAAGGTTTTCAAAAAAGCCAGCCCCTTGATTTTGGGCATTTCAATATCCAAAAACATTAAATCAATCGCTTCTTTTTGCAGAACCTGATTTGCTTGAATGGCATTATTACAAGTCGCTACCACTTCATAATCATCCAAATCATTGAGATAACTGACAATGATTCTCTGAGCAATGGGTTCATCATCCACAATAAGGCATTTAATTTTGGACATCTGTTGTGATTTTTAATTGAGCGAAATAGTGATTTGCTTCAGGACCTACCTTTAATTCATGTCTATTCGGATACAGTATTTCCAAGCGTTTTTTGAGATTTTCTAAACCCAGTCCTCCCGTTTTTGGGGAATTTTCGGGTCTGATAGATGCAATAGAATTTTTTACCTCAAAACAAAGACCATTTTCCATCTCATTGATTGAAATGCTTATTTCCGCCTTATCCATTGCTTCTTTAACTCCATGTTTAAAAGCATTCTCTACCAAAGGAATCAATAATAATGGCGCAATACTTTGTTGTAAATCAAGCTTGGAATCAATCGTCAATTCCACTTGAACTCTATCTTCAAATCTTACTTGCTCTAAGGCAATCATATTCCGAATTAGGTCTAATTCTTCTTCTAAAGTAATCGAAGCAGCTTGAGAACGATACAAGGAATAATTCAAGAGATCTGATAGTTGTAAAATCAGATTTGGCACCTTTTTATTTTGCTCCAAAGAAAGCCCATACAAGGAATTTAAGGTATTGAATAGGAAGTGTGGATTGATTTGGGCTTGCAGATAGTTTAAGGCTTCGGTTTTTTGTTGAGAGACTTTAAGTTGCGCTTCATTGCTTTTTTGATACCAAGTAAGAGAGCGAAAAGCCCATATAGAAAAAAGGATTGGAAGACTTAGAATTGAAATGGCTTGAAGGAGTAAACCAGTATGTAATACCTCAAATTTAACCACCCAAAAGCTCGGATAAAAATGATATTGACAAAGGTATCTTTGTAGCATACTCAAGACCAAAATCAATAGGATAACGGTAATGATATACAATCCCAATCGCTTTTTTTGTAGTAGTGTTGGCATCAAAACCCACCAATTAAAATAAGTGCCGATCAGACTCAATGGAAGGAATAAAGTCCCATGAATCATTAATTGCCCTACATTTCCGAAGTAGGGAAAAATATTGGCCATATTCAAAAGCGTAATGAATAACCAAAATCCGATATGCCATATGATTGCTTGTTGCATATTGCAAAATAAAGGCTTCTAAATAGATTTGCTAATAAAATGGAGGAAATTATGTGAATGGATGGTTTGGGAGGGTGAACGCTTTATTTTAGGGATAATCTATACGATAAGTTTAACCTCAATAAAGTTCATCTAAATTTTCACCCTCTAAAAATCGCCCTTCACATAAAAACAAATTTTCCGATTGAAAAATAGCCTAAATTGCCATCATCAATCATGAAAAAATACACAACATGAAAATTATTTCAAGGATATTTGTCGCACTTTTATTTTTAACCTTTTTAGCTCATTCAAGCCACGCCCAAGAAACAAAAGAAATTGAACAAGCTGCTTTCCACAACGTAGTTTGCTCAGATATAGACCATTTCTGGGAAGCTTTTTACCTCATTCAAGCAGAAAAGGACAAACAAAAAAGAATCCAGTTATTTCAAGAAATGGTCATTGATCGAGGGAGTCCTGGATTACAACTTATTATGCAGGCAAGACGATATAGTGTGGAAGAGTATGTTGAGGCGATTGTCAATTACCCCAAGTTTTGGGAATCCATCAAGGAAAATATGTATCAAGCAAAGGTTTTAGGCCCTCAATTGCTTGATGGAATTCAACGACTTCGTAAGGTTTATCCTGATTTAAAACCAGCGAATATTTATTTTACAGTTGGTGTTTTTAGAACAGGAGGGACGATTATGGATGGTCAAGTGTTGATTGGCACCGAAACAGCGATGGCAGGACCTCATGCTCATACCGATGAATTACCAGATAATCCACAATTCAATAACCTCAGAAAATACTGGGCAGCTCAATCCCTAGACCACATTTGCTTAACGAATGTTCATGAATACATCCATACACAGCAAAGCAGTATTATGACAAGCAATCTATTGTTTAAGTGTGTGAATGAAGGGATTGCAGAGTTTATTTCTTGTCATATTATGGAAACGCCCTCGAATAGTCCTGCGATTGCTTATGGTTTTGATAATGAGGAACGCATTAAGGCGGCTTTTGTGAAGGATATGTTTCAGAAGGAGGTGAAATATTGGTTGTGGAGTAGTCAGAAGAATGAGTTTGGGGTACGAGATTTGGGGTATTATGTGGGTTATGCAATTGCCAAGCGATTTTATGATAATGCGGAGAATAAAATGGCAGCCATCAAAACCATGATTGAATTGGATTATAAGAATAAAAAGGCGGTAGAGGCTTATGTGGAGTCAACGGGTTATTTTGATTCGCCTTTATCGACCTTGAAAAAGCAGCATAAAAAATAATCATGAAAAACTTTTTGTTTGTATTGATTCCTTGTGTATTGGTCATTGTACTTTTAAGTTTGGCCAATCGCAAGGTACAAGAGACCTTACCTACTGTCTTATATATTGTAGAACTACAAAAAACGAAGGAAAATATACCTTCTGGAAAACAGCGTTTTCACCTCCAGTTTTCGGAGCCTATGGATACTAAGTTTTCGGGTTTTGATTATGGGCCACAAGGGGAAAAGACCGCTCTATTTGTCGATCAATTTCGTTTTTCAGATGAGCAGATGGGGGTGATTGAGGTGAATCTGGAACCTAATCGTTTTTATCAATTGGAAGTGTCTACGAATTTTAGAAATAAGGAAGGGGTGCGGATTAATCCTTATTTGATTGAGTTTAGGACGGGTTTAAAGTGATTTTATACAAAAAAAATTTATGCTACTTGGTAACAGTCAAAAAATAATTTCCGCATTTTGATGGATAAATTTAACCCTATACTGCGTTAAAAAGCCTCGACAAGGCACTGCATTGCCTACGTTTTTTGCCTTGTCTAGGGTCAAATTTCCCTAATCAAAATCGGGGAACTTATTTTTCACTCGTTACTCATTCTCCCCTACTCTACTGCAGCCACAATCAATTCTATAATTTTCTCGAAATCTTCAAAGTCCGTTCCATATTCATGATAAACGACGGTTGGCTCTGCGGTGTAAACGATGAGCAAATCTTTTTCGGGGATAATATAGGTGTATTGACCGCCATGCCCTGCGCTGGTAAAAGCATTGAATTCAGGTCTGATCCACCATTGGAAACCGTAAGGATCAGCTTCGAGATTGCTATAGGATTGGATGGACTTTTGAAGCCATGCAGCATCCACAATCTGTTGGTCATTCCATTTCCCTTCATTTAAAATTAGTTGACCAAATTTGGCAAAATCTCTCGGTTTTAGATATAAACCAAATGCCCCATAATGCAAGCCATCAGGATGTTGCTCCCATTCAAAGGCTTGGATGTCAAGTGGCTCGAATAAGACTTTTTGGGCATAATTGGCTAGGGTTTGATTGGTTTGCGTTTGAACAATCGCTCCTAGTAAATGACTATTGCCATCATGGTAATCAAATTGGCTGCCTTGCTCAAAGGCGATTGGTTGAGAGAGAATGTAATCGAGGCTATTGGTGGGTTTATCAACCAATAATACCCCTGTATTGGTCGAATTGCTATACTGAATCCCTGATTGCATGGTGAGTATATTGTGGAGGGAAATGTCTGCCTTGTCAGGATATTTTTCGGTATAACTAGGAAAATAATGTGCCAATGTTTGGTTTAAATCTGCATCCACCATACCTTCTTGTATGGCATTCCCCAATAATACCGATGTCACGCTTTTGGTGGCTGATTTAATATTATTGAGGCGGTTATAATCATCTGCATTGCGACAATAACCTTCCCCTACAATTTTGCCATGTCGAATTACCAATAAACTAATGGCGGTTCTAAATCCTTCTTCTTCTGAGAAAAAGAGGTCATAAGCTTCTGCTAATAGGGTTTCATCTATTCCTTCGGCTGCTGGTGTACTGATTGTCCAGCCATCGGTCAAGTCCTTTGCTTGGTAATTGTTTTCTAATTTTAATGGCTCGACTTTTAGGCAGGAAAGGAGTAAAAAGGAGCCAAAGATTAATATACTAATGATATATTTTGTCATTTCTTCCAATTTAGATAGGTAGACCAATTTAAAGTATGTAGGACTAAACTAATGCGTTCTGGATTGGGATTACTGAGGTAGTGGAATTCATAGTGAATGCGCTGTTCGATTTTTTTATTCCAATAATAATGAAGACCACATTGCCAATTAAAGGCTAGATTTTGGTATAGGAAAAAGGGTTTGTAGCCTTCATTGGTGGCTTTGAGGATAAAGGAAAAACTGCCTTCTGCATTGGTGAATCGTTCGGCTGGTGGTCTGGAATATAGACCAAATAAGGGGAAGTGAATCGCTGTGAAAAAATATTGATTGTCCGCTATTTTTTTATCTATTTGAAGGCTTGGATTTACCGAAATGATAGACAACCAATAAAAATATTCTGCTCTAATGGCTTCAAAAAAGTCAACAGTAGTTTGGAAAGGAATTTTTGCACCCAAGCGAATTTCCCAATCCTTTTGATCGTAAACCAATTTATTATAACCCAGATTCAAACCATAATTCAACCACAAGGCAGGATCTTGGAAAGGGGATTTGGGTTGGCTAAAATAACCTTGTAAGCCTATGGAAAAGCGGTTGGGTGATCGCTCCAATTGATAATTCAATCCAAAGGGGATCACCCAACCGCTATAAATCATTCGAGAAACCGCTTTGTCCTTGACTTGTCCATAACCTAAGCCCAATTTTAAGCCTAGTTGATGCTCAGGAGGCTTATTTTGTGCCATTGTAGGCAGGGAAAATAGCCCAATTACTAGGATCAACAAGCTAATGGTGTATTTGCGAAGCATTTGTATCTATTTTTCCGTTTTGTACTGGATTACAAGAGGAAAGATACTAAATAATGAGTTGATTTTCAGGAGCTTTTGATTTTTTATTAAACTACTAAACTAATCCTCCTCCTTAAAATCCGCTCGCTCCTTTGGTACACGACGCACTCCACGATAATCTGCAATAAAATGGGCTGCCTTGGCCAAAAATAAGACATTATTAAAATTTTGCTTAAAGAAAAAGCCCTTTGGTGTGTGTTGGTCTACAAAATGACTCCATTTTACATTGTAATATTTAAACTGTGTCTTTTTATAGACTGGCTCCTTATTTCCATCTTCCACCTTCCTATTGTATTCAATAGTCCAAGGCAATAATAATGGCTGTGCATCTGCATTGTAGTGACTGTATATGAGCAATTTTTCTTCATTGGCATTAGTAATGGTGATGACAAATGCCAATTTCGACATCATATAACTGGACAATTGTACAAACTGCTCTGGTTCATCTATAATGTTTTTAATGATTATAGGGCTTTCTGTTTTAATTAGATCAGGAATGGTGTGATAAAATGTCTTTGTTTTTTCATCAAAACGATCTCCTCTATTAACAGATAGCACCTCATCGACAAATTTTATATAATCCTGTTTGTCTTTCTCGGTAAACTTAAAATCAGCTACTGTAGGAATTGCCAAAGGTTCGTTATTCATTGCTTGAAGGACTTGCATTAAATCAGCCACCGCTATTTCATGCTTGGTATCTTCTTTGAAAAAACCTACTAATTTCTCGTCCTTTCTTGTATATTTAATTACTGAACTAGGGCGACGATTTCTTTCCTTAATAGAAAGAGCTTGAATGGGTGCTGCTAAAAAATCTTTGAGTGGATGCTTTTCCAATTCATAAGGCTTACATGCCTCCTCCCCTAAAGTATGGGTATAATAGTTGACTCCATCCCATAATCTAATCTCCTTGTCTGTAATCAATTCTAAACCCAAATTATTGAAAGGAAGGGTCAGTTCTTTTATCCAAGTACTAGTATAATCCTTAGAAAAATAAAGTTCATTTCCTAGTGTTTTCCAAGCAAGTGGCATACCAGTATGCCTAATGAGCCTTAGTTTTAGGTTTGAAGACTTATGATACTGAGCTATGACTTGATAACTGATTAATAGAATGGAGATTAATGCCAATGTAAGGCATAGGGTTTTGATTGTTTTGGTTTTCATTTGTTTTGGATTTTAGTAACAGTAAAAAAATGTTTTCTATCACTTATTTTTTACTCATTACTTCATTACTTGTGTGGAATCGGAGTGAGATTAAGATACAATATTTTTTGAAAAATAGAATATATGCTTGTTTTCTTTTGTAAACCCTAGATAAAGGTTTAACCTTGGACTTAAACTTCATAAAATATGATAAGAACTGTCTTTCACACTCAAGAATGTAGGACTGTAAAACTCATTAGCCCAATTATGTATTATAGAGAAGATGCTTGGCTGGGTGAAGCATATTATTTTTGGTATGATGAATTTGATGCTCATAGATGGGGAGAGACTAGTAAACGGAAAACAGGTTCTTATGAAATTTATAAAGCAAAAGTTAATTGTGAAAATATCCTAGATACTGTATTC
>JAHDFT010000264.1 GCA_020628015.1 Bacteroidota bacterium | reverse complement strand
TAGTAAGCTCACGCTCCTACCTCTGACGACCAAATCAATCTTGATCATAAAATCGCTTAACTATGTCACCAACCCTTATTATAACCCTCGTTCTCGGCTATATCCTGCTCCTTTTCGTTGTATCCTTGATTACTGGTAAAGACAGCAGTAATGAAGCATTTTTTATTGGGAAAAAAGAATCGCCTTGGTATGTTGTTGCCTTCGGAATGATTGGAGCCTCCTTATCTGGGGTAACTTTTATTTCTGTACCTGGTGTGATTGGTAATTTTGATAGTATCAATGGACATTTTTCTTATATGCAAGTGGCATTGGGTTATATAGTCGGTTATTTTATTATTGCTACGGTATTAATGCCACTTTACTATCGCTTAAATCTAACCTCTATTTATTCCTACTTATATGAGCGTTTTGGATGGTGGTCTTATAAAACAGGAGCTGGATTCTTTATACTCTCTCGTACTATTGGTGCCTCTTTCCGCCTATTTTTAGTTGCCCTAGTATTACAAGAATTTGTCTTTAATGCTTGGAATGTACCATTTTTTATCAATGTTTTGTTCACCCTTGCCCTCATTTGGGTGTATACACTAAGGGGAGGAATTAAAACCATTGTATGGACAGACACGCTACAAACTACTTTTATGCTTTTAGCGGTCTGTGCGGCGGTTTATTGGATGGCAAGTGATTTAGGTTTAGGTATTGGTGGTTTAGTACAGACCATAAGTGATAGCGAATATTCAAAAATGTTTTTCTGGACAGCATCTGAGGATCGTTATTTCTTCAAACAGTTCATTAGTGGGGCTTTTATTGCGATTGCGATGACAGGTTTGGATCAAGACATGATGCAAAAGAATAATAGTTGCAAAAATATTTCTGAAGGACAGAAAAATATGTTTACCTTTAGTATCGTTCTATTCTTCATTAATCTCTTATTCGTCAGTCTTGGTGCCTTGATGTATATTTACGCCAGTTCCAAAGGAATCGAATTACCTACTCGCACAGATCATGTCTTTCCTACATTGGCATTAAGCCATTTTTCTCCCATTATCGGTATTCTATTTTTAATCGGTTTAATTGCTGCGGCTTACTCTAGTGCAGATTCTGCTTTAACTGCGCTAACGACCTCTTTTTGTGTTGACTTTCTAGGTTTTGAAGAAAAAACAGAAAAAGGGATACAAACAGCTCAACAGGGAGGCTTACAAAAAACTCGGTATATCGTACACATTGGATTCACTTTTCTAGTGTTTTTGGTGATTATGATCTTCCATTATATATTAGAAACTGATGTGGTTACTGCCCTTTTTAAAGTGGCCCTATATACTTACGGACCTTTACTAGGTTTGTATGCCTTTGGTTTATTCATTAAAAGAGATATTAATGATGGTCCTTGGGTACTTTTAATCGCTATAGGCGCACCTTTATTGGGTTATGTAATCAATTATTTAACCAATAATAGTCTCGGTTTCCTCATTCTTCCAATAAATGGGTTATTAACTTTTATAGGATTAATGCTTATTTCTAAATCACAAAAATAAACGATTATCAAGCGCAATTACATAAAAAAATAATGCTTTTTAGAGAGCTTGTACTATTACAATGAACTACTCAAATAGGGTATGGAAAGTTGTTGTGGAGGAAGTGTCACCCATAACATCAAATGGTAGTTATGCTTGTTTTTACTTATGCTATAAAAATGAATAAAATGACAGAACAACAAAGCAATTCAAACATCGCACAGCATCCTAGAAAATGGTCTTCTTCACTCAAAGGTGAGTCTTCTTGGAGAATTTTTAAGATAATGTCAGAATTTGTAGAGGGATTTGAAACAATGAATAAAATCGGTCCTTGTATTTCTATTTTTGGTTCTGCACGTACAAAACCTGGCACTCCTTATTATCAATTGAGTGTTGATTTAGCAAAGGCTTTAGTGGCAGATGGGTATGGAGTGATTACTGGTGGTGGCCCTGGTATTATGGAGGCAGCAAATAAGGGGGCAAGGGAAGTGAATGGTAAATCTGTGGGACTTAATATAGATCTACCACATGAGCAAAGTCATAATCCTTATATTGACTCTGATAAATTGATCAATCATCGTTATTTCTTTGTAAGAAAGGTAATGTTTGTAAAATACGGGCAGGCTTTCATTTTCTTACCAGGTGGATTTGGTACCCTTGATGAGCTTTTCGAGTGTTTAACTTTAATTCAAACAAAAAAGATTTCTAAAGTGCCTGTTATTTTAATGGGAAGTGAATTCTGGGAAGGTATGATGGATTGGATTAAAGCAGTTTTATTAGAGCAAGAAGGCAATATTAGCCCAAAAGATATTGATTTATTTCAAATTACAGATGATATACCAGAAGTCCTAAAAATTATCAATGAATTTGAAGGTACTTTAGAGCCAAATTTCTAGGCTTTATATACTATGTTAATCTATAAAAACAGAAAGTCTATTTTATATTAAACAGTAATGAACTTACAAAGAACATTACCTAATATAAAATAGACTTTTCTATTAGATATACACTAGATAAGGAATAATACTTAATGAATTAAGCATACCCTTAATCATGAATTAATTACCCCCAGTTCCTGTTTTTGCAGGTTGACCGAAAGGATTATCACTAGCGGCAGCAGAGTCTGGCGTATCATCTATATCAGATTGACGCAAAGTAATGACATCTTTTGGCTTATCTCCTAATACGCCTCCTTTAAATAAGTATCTCTTATTGTGCGGATTACGTCTTGGATCTACTGTGATTTCTTTGTGTGCACGGGTAATTCTAAATTCATACTCATCAGGCTTATCCTTGTCAGGTGAGCGAGAGTCAAGTGCAAACTTTCTAATTCCTTTCCACTCTCTACCATTAGGTTGGAAAGCGTAGAAGAAAAAGTTATTTTTAATGCCCATTTCTCGATCATATCCCATATGTTCAGAAAGAATTACAGAGTCTTTCGGATTGATGTATTTCCAGCCTTCTGTAACCCAAGTATTGTCCTCCCAGCCACTATCTGCAGGAGTGTAGTTATAAGCTATTGCAATCCAAACTGGCTTATCAGTTTGGTTGGTGCAGATCAATTGTGCGTTAGCTTGTTTGCTGATAGCACCAATCAGAAACAGCATACATAAACAAGCGAAAAAACTTCTCATCAGTCCAGGTTTTTAATGTTCGCTAATAATTTATTAAATAATTTTATTTTACAAATATATGGTAGCCTATCAAAATTAAGTTAAAAAAAATAAAATATTTTAAACTTAATTTTTGATAAGTCTCAGTTTTGTATATTATTGATCAGGGCTTGATAGATTTTGTTTTACTTCGACCATATTTTTTCCGATAAGTCCTAAAGTTATGATTATAAAATAAATTGAAAAAACCTAAATTGTTCAATTATTTTTTATCATTAAGGAAGGAGTGAAAAATAAGTTTATAAATTTTGCTTAGGGAAATTTGTTGCTAGATAAGGCAAAAAACGTAGGCAATGCAGGGCATTGACGAGGCTTTTTAACGAAATATAGCAGCAAATTTATCAATCAAAATTGAAAAATTATTTTTTGACTGTTCCTAAATAAATAGATAGGAAATAATGATTGAGGGAAAAGATTGATTGGTTGATAATGGTTTGATAAATCATCAAAAGCGTTATCTGTTCACATTACATCAACTCAATTAAAGTAAAAGTAGTGCCAAAGAAATGCATATAAATAAGGTCAAGCATTGTGAGGTAACTCCATTTGATAAACCTATTGTCAAAAATGGAAACGTCAGTTTTGGTAGAAAAGTATAATTTTATTCAATAAGTTTTGGGTTATTTTTACAGTATATCGAGTACAAAAATACAAATCATTTGATTAATGGAACAGCATTTTGTACTTATAGGTAGAAAATAGGAACTTAGTAACAGCTAAAAAATAGTTCCGACATCTTGTTGTTTAATTTGCCCAATTTATTTTTTGCTTGTTACTTAATGGTAAAATATTTCTACAAAAGGTGAATGGATAGTCGGTTTACTTTTATAAAGTAGCTGAATTGGTCGTTCCATATGCTTATAAGATAAAGGGCGGTATCTTAGATGATGCGAAAATAATAAAGTTTAACTTAGGAATAAGGAAAAATTAAAAAGGAATTATAGGTTTACAGAATCCTATATTTTGTTACGAGATTGTCAATTAGCACATTTTCGTTCGCAAAGACCTATAAAAGACAGATTAGAGATAGGTAAAAGTCCCCAATAGCATATTATTAAGCAAATTTAATAAACTTAAATACTGATTAATAATGGCTAATACTTTTTTAGAATTTTGACAAAAAAGGAATAGGACTTTCTCCTTTTTTTAACATTAAAAATTAAGGAAATCAAACCTTAATATTCTTAAGTGATGGATTAGAAATAAATACTAGTTTTGATTAGGTAAATTTGACACTAGACGAGGCAAAAAACGTAGGCAATACAGGGCATTGGCGAGGCTTTTTAACGAAGTATAGAGGCAAATTTATCAATCAAAATAAAAATTTATTTCTTTACTGTTTGTTCCTAATACAATGAGGAACTATTTATTAAATACAACTACCAAAATCATGCCCCTCTCCCCCCAAAAAGCCATCGAACAACAAAAACAACTCCGCACACAGCTCATCACCACCGATGAACTGCCTATCCCCATAAAAACCATCGCTGGGGCAGATGTCGCCTATCAACAGGAAGGAGATTTATTGATTGCTGCCATTGTAGTATTGGATCCCAAAAGCCTAGAGATTGTGGAAAAAGCGACGTATACAGGAGCGGCGACTTTCCCCTATATTCCAGGTCTGTTTTCCTTTCGGGAATTAGACCCACTTTTGCAAGCTTTGCAACAACTCAGCCAGCCGCCCGATCTCATTGTTTGTGATGGGCAGGGGCGAGCGCATCCTCGACGTTTTGGTTTGGCTTGTCATTTGGGGGTGGTGACGGGTATTCCGACGATTGGTTGTGCGAAAACTCGATTGGTAGGGACTTATGGTGAGGTGGGACAAGCAAGGGGGAATTATGCCGAATTGGTGGATGAGGAGGAGGTGATCGGACGAGTTTTGCGGACGCAGGATGGGATTAAGCCTGTTTTTGTTTCTATTGGTCATAAAATTTCTCTACCAACCGCCTGTGACTGGATTCTCCAACTTTGCCCTAAATATCGCCTACCCGAAACGACTAGACAAGCCGATCAAGAGGTAAGACGGCATCGGTTTTAGGGTTTCCTTCCAATCACGTTCTTCTTTTCCATAAAATCTGCATAAAATTCCAGCCTTCCTGCCACAAAATCCGCCAATTGACCTTTGAAAAACTCACCCCGTCCCTCAATTGAATCGGAATTGACTTCATTTGAATCGAGGAATAACGATCTGCCAAATACACCAATTCCAAATCAAAGAGATAGCGGTTGATCTGTGTTTCTAGTAAAATCAGCTTGCCTTTCTGATTAAAGCCTTTCAAACCGCATTGGGTATCTGTGATGGATAAATGTAAAAAAGTCCTAGTCAGCCATTTTAAAAAGCGAGAAATTCGGATGCGATGGGCTGGGACATTTTCATAATATTGCTCATTTTTAATACCTATCACAATATCTGCCTGCCCTTTTTTCAAGGTTTCGTAAATCGCATAAATACTATCCAATTCATAGGGGAAATCAATGTCTGTATATAAACAAATAGGGGCAGGAGCCATTACCATTCCTTTACGGATGGCATAGCCCTTGCCCCTATTCTCTTTTTCATCAATATATTGAAAATGCTGCAATGCACTTGCTAATGCGCTAATGTCTGCCTGGTCAACACCTTTAGTAGAGCCATCATTCACAAGGATTAATAGCAGTCTCTCTCCTACTAATCGCTCTTCCAAAGCCTTGACTTGCTCGATGACCTTCTGACTCCATCCTGCTATGGGATTATAACAAGGCAAAACAAGTGCAAGGTCATAATTGGTGTTTAGGATTTCATTGCTCACTCCACTACCCAAGTCTCATCACCAGCAATCAATGCATCTAAATCACCTGCTCCTTTTTGCTCAATCGCATGATCCAACTGAGCAAATAAAGCGTCCTCATAAGTCGGTCGCTGAATGGCATAAATCACCCCAAAAGGACGAGGTAAATACACTTCCGCAGGACTTGTAGCAGGGTTATCAAAGAAACGAACCAGCATTTGTGATTTAAACAAATCCGTTTCATCATGCACCCAAAGGTCATCTTTGCTGTATTTCCCATCAGCTAAGGAAACGATTTGTGGTTTCCAGCCATCGACACGAATTCCTAGTTCATCTTCACCACCAAAAACGAGCGGTTGCCCATGTTCGAGATAAATGGTATTTGCTGGACGGGTTTTCTTATCAGAGAAAGCAAAGAAAGCCCCATCATTGAAGATATTGCAATTCTGGTAAATCTCTAGGAAAGAAGTCCCTTTATGCTCGTGAGATCTTTTGAGCATGGCTTGTAAATGCTTAGGATCTCGATCCATACTACGTGCAATAAAGGTCGCATCTGCTCCCTGCGCTAGTGCTAGTGGATTGACGGGGTGATCGAGTGATCCCATCGGTGTGGACTTGGTGACTTTATTGACCTCAGAGGTAGGCGAATATTGCCCTTTGGTTAGTCCATAGATTTGGTTATTGAATAGCATTACATTGAGGTTGAAATTTCGCCTCAATAAATGCAATAAATGCCCAATTCCTATAGATAAGCCATCACCATCTCCTGTGACAATCCAAATACTCGCCTCCTTATCTGCCATGCGTAGGCCAGAAGCCAATGCAGTCGCTCGCCCATGAATCGAATGGATGCCATAGGTATTCATATAATAAGGAAATCGAGACGAACAGCCGATTCCAGAGATGATAGATACTTCCTCTTGCTTCAAGCCAATCTGCGCCAAGACAGTTTGTACTTGCTTCAATATAGAATAATCGCCACAGCCTGGACACCAACGTACATCCTGATCGGTGGCAAAATTTTTAGCGGTTAATTTTCCGTTGGGTATGGTAGACATGGTTATGATTTTTAATACGCTATTAGGATGGTCTATTTTGACTTTCCTGTATATCCATTAACCATTGTTTGACTTGGTTAATGATTAAAATGAGGTAAACACTACTTCCATTAGATATATTGGCTAAAATATTATTCAGACTTATATCCAATAACTGTTCGGTTCTATATTTTATAGCGTTTTTACCTCTTCTTTTTTTAAAAATTTTATGATAAATCTGAAAAAGATATTTCCCTCTCAATTGTAAAGCATAATTAGCACGTAATTCTTTCTCCTCTATTTCTGCTTTTTCAAATTGTTGTTCTTCTAAAAAAGAGGGCTGAAAAACAGGCTCTTTTTCCTTCATTACTTGCTCATTCAATAAACTTATTTTATCAAATGCTAAGGATTCCCCATTTTTGAATTGAACAATTTTAAAAGCAAACCACTCACAAACCGTATTTAATAATACTTCTTTTTCGGCTTTTTCTTTTTCATTTAGCAAGACATCAATATGATAGCTTCCATCAGCATACAAATCGTTTTCTATACTATAGCCACTAGTAAATATTAGTTGCTCATCTTGATATACTTCTGGAATTCTATCAAATACCCACATGTCCTTATCTGCAATAAAAAATACTTTTTTATTGGGAAATTCAGCTTTTCTTTCAAAAACCTTTAGTAAGGTATTCCTTCCTCCACAAGGAAAAAAATCAATTTCAGTAGCTTGTCCAATTTGAGTTTGTAGCTTTGGATAAATAATAAAATCATCTTTACCTTCTACTAAAACAGTAGGTAAATTAGAATGTCTTAGTGTAGCAACAATTTCATCTGGAGTCATTCTTACACTTCCCATATCATGCTCCTCCTTTATCTTCATCTAATATAAACTCTTTATCTGGATATTTAGCATAGATGAAAGGTGAATGGGTAGCCATAAAAAATTGATTATTACCTCCCTGTTCTAGTAATGTTGGTAATAAAATACGTTGCCAATCTGGATGCAAACTAATTTCTGGTTCATCAATAAAGATGGCTGTATTTTCCGCAAAAGCATTATAAGCTAAGAAACTCAACATTTGCTGTTCTCCTGAAGAAAGTAA
>JAHDFT010000263.1 GCA_020628015.1 Bacteroidota bacterium | reverse complement strand
TAGCTACTTCAGAAACGACAGTCGCTTGTCCCCAATCTGGATAAAAATCCGATCCTTCAACATTTGGATAAGCATCACTAAAAATGGAAACCACATCCGTTGCATCTATCATTGGACTTGAAGCAGACATCGTTGGTTCTGTAGGACCTACAACATCTCCACTATTATAGAAATAAATATTATCCACAAAGACACTAGATATGGTGGCATCAGTAACAAAAACGATTTGTGCTAGATTGGAGCGGTTACTTAGTCCAGATAAGCTGGAAAAAGGAACATCAATGCTATACCATGCACCATTAGATAAATTAGTATGGTCAAGCCTTATTTCACCAGAAGAATCATCAAGCGTACCAAGCTCATTATCTGCACCAGCATCAATCAATCTAACAACGAAAAAATCTCCTTCTTGAACTTCTTCCCTTGCTTGCACATCTACATGTAAATGCGTCATTCCAGAAGCATCAATCGTAGGTACATCAACTGCAAACTGGATGCCTACGAAGTTTAAATCTGTATAAGAAAGTAAATTATCATCATTAATATTAAGGTCATTTCCACCCAATGTCGTCTGGTAAGGTGCCCAAAAACCATTAAAATAATCTACTGGTTGATTGGTATAAGCATCAGAGAAAATAGAAATTACATTAGCCTCTTCTACTGTAGGAACTGGCGCAGCACTAAAACTGCCAGTAACATTAACCGTAAGAGAACCTGCGGCATCTACATCAGCTATTTTGGCGGTTACGGTTGCAGTACCTAGACCCACAGCAGTTGCCATTCCCTTATCATCTACCTTAACAACAGTAGTATCAGAAGAGATAAACTCAAAATAAGCAGGAGCTACATTAATCGTTTGGTCTTGCCCATCTCCTAGATTAACCGTTTGTTGTAAATTGCTTATTGGCGTACCAACACCTACAAAAGTTTCTATACTAACATCCTGTCCTTCTAAGATCGAAGGTCTTGATTGAGCAATCGTTCCTAGTGTTTCAAACTGTAATTCATCTATCCAAAAAGAGTAACCTTCCCCATTTTCAGGACCTTCTGCATACCAAAACATTCCTTTTGATTGTGTTAATTTAGAAGCATCAGGGATGGCGATGGTATATTGTTTCCAATTGGTGGTGAGTGCTAAACCACTTAAAGAAACCTGATAGGTGTCTCCTTCAAAGTCTTGTCCAAAACCAATTTGGTCAATAGTCGCTGCGGTGGAGGATTTTGCCCAAAAGGTTAAGGCATCAAACTCGGTCAGATCTCGTCCACCACTATCTTTAAAAATAGCTCCAGCATAAGCACCATTAGGATCACCCACATTAGGCACATCAAAGCGCATAGAAGCGGTTCCTGCCTGCTTGGTATCTTCATCTACACTAAAAGCTTCCTGAAAAGAATCGGCATAAGGTAAATATTCCAATCCTGAGCTAAATCCATCTATAAACACTTCTCCATCTTTGGGAAAAGGTGCTGGATCTGGATCATCAGGCATATCTCGTTTACAATTACTCAAAAGTAGTACAAGTGACAATCCCAATAAACATAGGATACTCGATCTTGATAATATGTGTTTTTTCATTACAGTATTTATTTTCCTATATTGATATGAATGTAAGTTCTAATTTCCCATTCTGATCCATTGTCATAGCCTACTGGACTAATGATTGGAGCAGTAGCAAATTCTTCTGTTTGGGTGGGAAGATAACGTGGGGAGTATTGATTTAATGACCGCCATGTTCCTCGAATCCCCATTTGCGTATTGGGCAAAACAAACCAGTCTGGCTTACTTAAAGTTGTAGATAAATCCATCATGAGCTGTAATGGGTAGGTAAGGTTGAAATCTCGATGATAATCGAAAGGTCCCCAATCATCTATTTTTACCTGAGTGGTCAACTTAATTTTTTTATAAATGGCTCTTAAATCCATATTATAACGTTGAATAAGTCTATCATCACTACCATTAGCTTGTGCATTTCCAATCAAAAAATTAGCAATCAATCCAAAGTCTGCATTGATTTTAGAAACCATTCTAATATTGGATTCCCACAAATCTTGTGCAGGAGCCGATTGAGGAAAGGCGAAGGAGGTTCTATTGTCTAGGAAACCGATGGCTGCATCTTGTGCCGTTGGTAAATGTCGATAAACAAAGCCTGCACTTACCGCAAATTTGGCATCTTCCGCACGATCATTATCCCACTCATACATCCAAGTGCCAGGAGTAGGGTCATAAGTAAGCAGCAGCTCACCAGCAATGGTTTCCCTATTGACTCTTACTGCAAATGGATCTGCTTGTATATTTCTCAATCGTCCTGGTCCCTGAACATCATTAGGCATAGGATCAACAAGCGGTTTTTGCCATAAGAAATTGGGTGCAATTTGTACATCACCAATAGAGAAGGTAAAACCAGTTAAAAAGTTATTCTGATTACCGCTACCACTATCTCTTAATCGCCATCCTGTAAAGGTTTGCGTATAATCTCCACCACCATTCGCTACTAGACCCATTACCGAACCTTGAGCATACCAATTAAATAGCCCTTTGGTCAAGGTGATTTTGGCTTTTCCTCCCCAATTATCTGAGGATCTAATTTCATCTTGGTAAACAGTATAGTCTCCATCAGTACCCTCTACGAATTGAAAGATTCTACCATTTAAAGGTTGACCACCCCAAATTCCGCCAACTTCAATGCCTAGAGGTCCTATTTCCCGTTCAATATGAAGGGTGGCTCTACGTGTTTTAGGAAGCGGAATCGCAATCGAACTGACTGCTGCGGAAACATCATCCAAATCCTCATGGAATATACCTGTCACTTTAAAATGTTTGATTTCTCGGCTGTATTTAAGCAAGACAGCAGGGTTGGCTCCCCACCACAATTGAGGACCAAAAGCAGCTTTAAGCCCTTTGAGAGCTTTTTTGCCATCTAGTTCTATTCCTAGTATTTCTCCATTATAAATATCCAAATTAGGCCCATAATTGGCTTCTGGATATAAACCAAAAAAGTCGCCTTCATAACCCCAGTGATAATGCCCCGTTCTATAAAAGCCTCGCAAATCAAACTCCTTGGCATTCCACTCAAAATCAGCATTATAAAGCTTTAAATTACCTGTATTATTATTTCTATCAATATTACGAACTCTATTTTCATAAAAAATTTCATCAATTGGGTTATCTGCGACATTGCCTACTACATTAAAGTTGGCACTAGCTCGCATATTAGGAGAAGGATTGGCGGCAACACCAACAAAAAAGGATTGCATGTGATCAAAGCCTAATTGATCTGGGAAGGTATTGGCATTTGGATCGGCTTCTTTAGGTGTGGTGAGTAGCGTTCCGCCAGTATTGAAGCTGGTAAACTCGGCTCTAAAATTACTCATCCGTACTTTCTCTTTACCCACCAAAGCAGCTTTGTCTCCTCTTGCCCTAAGCACAGCATCCATAATTTGAATATTATCGAAATACTGCCCCACAGAAGCTAGAGAAGTCCCTTCCGTATATGGATTCAATTGATGGGCTTGTTTTAAGGCATAGTAAGCAGCTCTAGGATAAAGTGTATACAAGCCTCGCTCATTGGTTGGTCCCTTCGCACAAACCCCAAACCATTCCTCGTTCATATTATTTTCTCCTGGTGCTAAATCTCTACTGTAACCTCCATTCGCCCAAGATGCATTATTATCATGGAGGTCTGCATTTTTTCTATCATCAAAACCATATTTCCACCAGCCATCGCTAAATTGAAAGGTAAAACCACCAATTGAATTACCAGCCTTACCCACACCAGCCGCATTTTCATAAATTTCTTTCCAGTTGCCAAGCATATAATAGGCTTGTGATTCCTGATCTTCTTCATTACTAATGGCATTAAAGGCATCGGCTCCAAACTCTGTAAATAAAAGCGGTTTATTGAGTTTTTCCTTAACTACATCAAACATATCTACAAAGGAAACACCTCTATAAACATTGGTACCATAAATATCTACATCTTTACACTCTTCTGCTATAATATCAATAAACAATACATCTCCATTACATAGAGCTACTGGGCGATTTTGGTCTATTGCCTTCATTTTAATCGCTGCCTCATTCATTAATTTATACATCGGTCTTCCTCGTTGCTCTCCAATAAAAGCAATCTGCTCTTTTTCATCTGGAAAATCTTCGGTTTCTGCACCAGCCCAAAAAAGTCCATAATTGTTTTCATTACCAAGTAGATATAATAATATACCTGGTGTATTTTTATATTCTTTTGCCAATGCCTCTACTTCTGATAAAAGTAATTTTTGAGTGCTAGGATCAGAATAATCCGTTACAGGTACCCAAACACCATCCATTAATAAACCATATCTACCAAAGGAGTGATTGAGCATAGTATAAATGCCATATTTTTCATAAATGTACTTAATCCATTTAGCTGGAACACCTGTATACTGCCTGATTACATTTACATTCATATTTTTCAAAAGCAACATTTCTGAGTCCAGTCCAGCTTTAATAATGTCATCTGATTTTTTCCAAAAATTAGCATTGACGGTATTGGTGCCAATAGGAATGTAATCCCAATTCATTCCATTAATCATAAATGGCTGTCCATCCACCATAAGTGTTGTTTCACCATTTTTATTGGAAATGCTTACTTTCTGGCTATTCTGAGCCAATAATGTATTAGAAATAAGAAAAACGGAAAGTATTAATAGGAGTTTTGGCAACCGAATGGTAGGGATAAGCTTACAAATTGATTGATGTGTATTGGTTATAAACATATTCCATAACTTTAAGGGGGTACAGTAATATTAGGCTGAAAGTACTAGTGTTACATAGGTAATGTTATGCCTTTCATATTGTTAAAATGCGAATTTATTTTTAACTGCTAAACTAGCTTCAGCGACCTCGTTTTTCACCTGCATCAGATTTAAATGCAAAAAAGCAACTATTGTTTATGACTTTACCATATTTCTACTAAAATAAATATGTAGTCAATCGCATTATTTTCATAACACTTCTTAAAATTAAGATTGAAATTTGATAAGACGAAAAAAAACACTACATCAAAACTTTCATCACCTACAAAAAATACTACATCAAAATCTGTTGTAATCTTTTGTAAACTTATGATTATTAAGTATTTTGGAAGGAAACAGACTTTCTCATCATGAATTTTTACTACTACATTAATTTTCTATGGGCTTGTATATTTTTATTATTTATAATTAATGTAAATGTGTTTGCTCAAGGCAAATATCCTATCCAAAATTTCCCTCCATCCACTTATAAAGGAGGCAATCAGAATATTGATTTTGCTCAAAATAGGGCAATGACCCTTTTCGTAGCCAATAATTTAGGCATCTTATCTTATAATGGAAAAGAATGGAATTTACACACTTTTGAAGTAGGTAAAAAGAAACGTTCCTTAGCCTTTGATGAAATTAATAATAGATTGTATGTAGGCTTGCAGGGAGAGTTTGGTTATTTTAGTGAGGATTGGCATTATATTTCCTTAGTTGATTTAATTCCTGATGGAGCAAAAGATTTCGATGAGGTTTGGGATGTGTTTTGCTTAAATTCCAAAATATTCTTCTGCACCTTTCAGCATATTTATACTTATGATGGAGGAAAAATCACCGTTATTAGCCATAATGAAAGACTTGATCGTGCTTTTATTTTTGAGAATAAATTATTTACACAAAACTATAAAGGAGAGCTTTTAGAATTAATGGGGGAACAGTTGGTCAAAACGACTATAAACCTAGAAGGGGAGGGGATTATTGCTGGACTCATCACTCATGATGATCAACCTTATGCCTTTTTGCAGTCTGGTGAAATACAAACAACTAATACTAATGATGGCGATCATATCTTAACACCGCTTAGTAATGCTTTGAAGGGAACCTATATCAATCATGTACTACAATTATCCGATACTCGCTTGGCCATATCTACTCAAACAGCAGGACTCTATCTATATGATTTACAAAGCCATATCATAGAACAAATTAGCATCAATGAAGGCTTATTGACCAATGCTTGCTTGCGTAGTTTTCAAGATTTTTCTGGTAATCTCTGGGTCGGAATGCAAAATGGAATTGCCTTGATTGATATTAATTCGCCCATGCGTTTAATCAATGAGGATATTCAAATTCAAGGGAGCGGTTATGAAGCCTATGAAACGGAAGAAGGCACCTATTTTACCACTTCCAATGGCATTTATTTTAAAGCTAAAACATCGAAACACAGTATTTTTCTACAAGGGACAGAAGGCCCAGCTTATAGCATACAAAATATAGCAGGAAAAATCTATGCAGGACATCATGCAGGGCTATTTTTACTGGAGCAAAACGAGGCTAAACAGATTGTGAAGACAGAAGGAATTTGGGAGGTCAAGCTTCTGAAAACACATCCCAAATATGCTATAGGCGGTACCTATTCTGGATTGTATCTTTTTGAACTCAATGAAAATAGGGAATTAGAACCACTTCATAAAATTAGAGGCTTCAATGAATCCAGTCGTTTTTTTGAAGAGGATAAGAAAGGAAGAATCTGGGTAGGTCAATTTTACAAAGGTTTATTTCAATTAAATTTATCCGATGATTTAAAAAGTTTCCAAACCCAAAAAATCTCTAAAAACCAAAATGCCCCAGTAGGAGAGCAAGTATTATTGAGTAGAATAGACAATGAACTCTATTTTTCAACCAAAGAAGGGATCTATATGCTCGATCAGCATACAGATGAAATTGTACCAGCAAGTCTTTTTCAAAAGGACATTGGTAAACACCCCGTTTATTTACTCAAACAAGACAAAAAAAAGAATATTCATGTTTACGCCAATAATATGTTTGGTTTTTACAAGCAAATTAGTGCCAACAATTATGTCTTTATCCCCTCTTCCTTGTATCAATTGCGCTACTCCTTTAACAATGATTTATTACATACCTCAACGCACACATCAAATGGAATTATGATTAATGCCAATGAAGGCTTTATTCACTACAATCCAGAAAAGGAAAATAGACTACTTATTGATAATCCTTTGGTCGTAAGCCAAGTATACAGCGTCATCCAAGACAGTATTTTATATAAACGATCCATTTTTGAAGAAAGACCAAATAAAATCAATGCGCTTACTATATCAGATAAAGCTAAAGTCATCCAATTTTTTATTGAATCATTCCAGCTAAAAGAGGTCAACAATCAATTATTCCAATATTTCCTAGAAGGCTTTGACCAAGAGTACGGCAACTGGACAACAGCAACTAGGAAAGAATATACAAATTTGAAAGCAGGAGATTATGCCTTCAAGGTTCGGACAAGAAATGTACTGGGTGATTTAGTCGAAAGTGAACCGATAATATTTACCATTACTCCTCCATTTTATAGAAGCACTTTAGCTAAACTTCTTTATTTTCTATTGTTTCTATTATCCTTATTGGGGATTTTTTTATATCAAAAACGCATCTATAAACATCGAACCCTAAACCTAGAAAAGCAAAAGCAGAGAGAATTGGCGGAAAACCAACGTAAACTTGATAATATAGAGAAACAAAAGCAAAAAGAACTAGCAGAAAACCAGCGTAGGCTTGATGATATAGAAAAACAAAAGCAAAAAGAACTCGAAGAAAATAAGCGCAGACTCGATGATATTGAAAAGCAAAATCAATTAAAGCTCCTACAGCTTAAAGAGGAGCAAATGGAATCTGAATTAGAACATTTAAACAAACTTCTAGCTGCTGCTACGATGAATATGGTAGCTAAAAATGAATTCATTAATAGTATTAAAGAGAAATTGCAGGAGGTGAATCACGACAAACAAAACGGAGCTACTAAGAAGTTCTTAATGCAAATAGAAAAAGAAATAGACTCCAACTTAAAACTAGAAAAGGAGTGGGAGCAGTTTGAATACCATTTCAACCACGTTCACGGTGATTTTTTAACCAGAATCCGAACCGAATTTTACGATTTGTCTCCTAACGATCAAAAGTTATGTGCCTTTTTAAGGTTAAATTTAAGCACCAAAGAAATATCCAAGATTATGAACATCTCTCATCGAGGGGTGGAGATTGCTAGGTATCGTTTACGAAAGAAGTTAAAATTGAGTAAGGGGGAGAATTTGTTGAAGTTTGTTTTGGGGTATT
>JAHDFT010000262.1 GCA_020628015.1 Bacteroidota bacterium | reverse complement strand
GTCTAGGGTCAAATTTCCCTAATCAAAATAGGGAACTTATTTTTCACTCGTTACTTACAAAAAAATCAATCTGTCAGTTTCTTTTTTTCTCGTTTACTATCCCGTCCTTTTATGTCTTAAACATTCCGCTACTTTATAATTCTATAGAAACATACTACATCATTATTCATACGGTCTATCTACACTACCAATTTATGTATGGGTTTTTATTTTTATCCCAAAACAACAAGACCAGTAAACTTTTAAATTATGCAATACCTACAATTCAAATCTATCATCGCACTTTTACTCTTTACCTTACCACTTTTGGGCTTTAGTAGCACCAATGGTGATTGTATAGCAGATCATCAATCTTATCAATTTAATATAAGAAACACCAACTATACCTTACGCTATACCCTATCTGTAAGTGACAAAGCACCTTATCATCCAGGAAGTAAAACTCGTCCAAGAGATGGGCGGCCAGCTCCGCATAATAGTCGTTTTGCTCATGACTTCCGTCTTAAAATCGACGGATTAGTAGGGAATACCACCTATAAGGGCTTTGAAATTGGGAATCTATTGTTAGAGGACACAAAGGTAAAACTTTATTTTGATCTTAAAGATATCAACAATCAAACAATTAGTAGCGAAATGTTTCAGCATACGATCCAACATCCTAGGGAGCATATTGCTTGGCATTATAGTTATGATCGGCAACCTGCTACCAATAACTGCCCTATTGCCATCAAAAATGTCACCTTTGATTTCGCAGCACAAGGCAGCAAATTGGATAGACAATTTAGGCTTATTGATGACTATGTGACTAGTTTACAACAGGTCAATCAATATTTAGAGGCTTTGGATCGTATGGCCAATAATGGACACTACCACAATCAAGTCAAAGACAATTTGCGTTTGTTTAGTGATATTGAAAAAGACCTCAATAAGCTTCGCAATAAGAATTTCCAAGAATTGAATTTGGATCGCAATAGCCAGACGGATTATTATGCTCGTGTTCAACGATTGTCGAATAGTTATGATCGTTTATCGGAGGAATTGCCTTTTCGTTTGTATGAAGAAGGAAAAGCTTATCGAGCCAGTAATCCACAAAAAGCGAGGGAATATTTTGAATTGGCGGTGAAATATCAACCAGATTACCGAGATGCTTGGTTAGAAATAGCGAATTTGGAGCATAATCGAGGTAATATCAAGGAATATATGAATGTATTGAAGCAACTTCACCAATTGCGAGAATCACAGATGCCTTATTTAATTGACCGAGCGTATCAATGGTATTTTGCTAAGGCTGATTTACATTTGTCTCGACCAGGTGAGGTAGATCTCGCCTTGCGTACTTATGATGAAGTAGAACGATTGATGTGTTGCTATAATTTTGTTTCTAATTGTAGCGTACCAGTCAATCAACAAAGAGAAAAAGCATTTGCCCTAATCTCAGCTGCCCAAACTGATGCCTACTTACAATTATTAAGTGATGCTGTTCGTCAAGCAGAAAGGGAGCGTTATGATAGAGCGATTAAGTTATTGTATGAAGCGATGGATTTTCAGCGAGCCAATCAGCAATTTATTCCTAATAATGAACCAGCCGTTGCTGCTGCACAAGACATATATTGTATGCGTGTAGACAAGGCTTCCTATCAACTTCGCAATGGTCGCCTACACCATGCAGAAGAAGGACTTTTTGAGGCTTTGAATATTCAAAAAGAGATTGGTCGAACAGTAGGTGGTTATTTGAATATGCAATGCCGAACAAATATTGATGATACTTTCGCTGATTTGTTCAATAATTACTTGGAACAAGGCAATCAATTCCTTAACCGTTCTCAATTTAATGAAGCGAAAAAGGCTTATAACGCAGCCAATATCTTGATAAAAAAAGGCGTTGTTCGCAATGCACCAGATATGACTTATTACTACAGTCAAATTGCCCAACAGAAATATGCTTGGTTGATGGATAGAGGGGAGCAAGCTTATCGTAATAACCGTTTAAACGAGGCATTGACCAATTATGAGGAAGCTGCCAATATCTGTGAAAACAATCAAAATACTAGCTGTAATGATGCATTGGCAAAAGGTCTATTGAATAGCTATATGAAATTAGGGCAATCTAATGAGCGTAGTGGTCAGTATAGCTCTGCTTTAGATCGTTATAATAAGGCTTTGGCTGTTATTCAACGTTTTCCACCTAAAAATGAGGGAGATTTAAGAGCGCAAATTAATACTGCTCGTCAAAATACAGCCAAAATCTTGATTGGTAATAAATTGGCAGCAGCAGAAACGGCTGTCAAACAAAATCGCTTAGATGCAGCGAACCGACTACAACTGGAAGCCAATCAATTGCAAAATCAATTTGGCTTACAAAACGATGCAAACTTTGCTGCCCAGCAGACACAGCTCTCCCAGGACATTTCTACACAGGAATGCAATAATCACCGTCGTCAATTTACAGGACAATTGAAAGAAGCCGAGCTTTTGATGGGTCAGAAAAAATATTTAGCAGCAGCAACATTACTACAACACAGTATTCAAGAGTATCAACGTTTTAGTGCTTGTCTCCAAAACTTAGGAGCTGCCAAAGATCAACTCGTAGCAATTCAGCCTGCTGCTGATTACCAACACTTAATGAATGAGTTCAATACTTTCGTTAAAAAAGGTCGTTTCGAGCCTGCCCTTGACACTTATGAGCGAGCTAGTCAACTGTACCACAATCAGCAAATGGCACAGCAATTCCAGCTCACACATTCAGATTTGTATGACTTAATCCAGCAATCCAGTAATGGTTACTTTAAAGTATTTGGAGCAGTTTTTTATAGAGCCGACCAATTAGATCGTACAAAGTATCTAATGCGTATGCTTGCGAATTCCATTAATGCTGAAATCTACTTTGAAGAATTAGGCGTTCAGTTAGCTACAATAGATGTAAAAGCAAATTCCTACAAGGACAAAAAAACAGCTATTCAAATCTACCAAATGGAAGGTTACAAAGTATATAACAAATTTAAAAAGGCATATTTCAAGCAATGGCGTAGAATGAATTAGTGGCTTAAAGTTATCAGACCTATTGCTTATACAATTGAGTAATTCTATTTTTGATGTTGACTTATTGGTTTGATTCTTTCTATTTACTAGAAAGAATTAAACTGATAATCAACTCATTATAATACAGACTAAATACTTATTATTGAAGAGAAAAAAAATTTCAACAATTTTATTTACTCTTTCTCTTTAGTAATTAGTTTTGCTACTGAATACGATCAATTGTTACAATACGTGGAATTGGTCAAAATAAAATCTCTTTAAGCATAAAAACAGAATTTCAAAATTGAAACATATGCAAGCATAGCCATTAATTACTCCTCTCTAATATATCACTATTAGTCGTTTCTTCAACCAATTCTGCTTCAGATTTAGCTTTTACTTTCCAGCCTCTTTTTCTTCTTTCCTCTAGCTTTCGCTTTTTCTCAGCAGCCTTCAGTTCAGCTCTAATTTTTTCATGTTTGGCCTTACCTACAGTCCAAGCTTCTGTAGCAATATTGATTATATCTTGCCGCTTCTTCTCTAACTGTCTATTATTCTTTGTTTTAGACTTTACTTTTATACTTTCTTTAATAAAGCCAAGTTCTTGTAATTTGATAGAAATTTTATAAAATAATTTACTTGTTTCTATCTCATCTTTTACTCTGAATAATTGATTGCGGTAATTGATTAAATTACTTAAAATCAAGCCATAGTCTTTGGTGCCCACTTCCCTAGGATCACCAGGATAATTTCTACGCTTCATGATTACTATATTTAAAATTAATTAGGGATTATAAAATAAAGTTAATTAAGAATGGTTCATAAATAATCTACTGGTTATGTTGGAGATCAAACAACCAACTATTAATATTGGTCATTTACTAGTTTGTATTAGGCTTACAAAAATTTAGAATTGTTCCTTAATGATATTTACTACCTCTACCTTAATTATATGTATTGTGGTGATGAAGTAAAATGAATGTTTATGGTCTATTTTTTCTAGACAATCGAAGAACAAATATTTAAATTAATAAGTCTTCAAAAGTAAGTTAATTATATTGAATTAATTTTTGTATGTCGCTTTCTTTTACTTCACTACTGCTATTTTGGGATAGCACACATTTAGCATAAGAAAGTTCATTACGCATTTCCTTACAATTATTAGTTAAGTAACAGTAAAAAATAGCCTCCTCATTTTGATTAACAACAGCTAAAAAATAAACCGACATCTTGTTAATTGGCAGTTATACTTCGTTAAAAAGCTCCCTGCCGATGCTCGAATCGTCTAGGATTTTTGCCTCGTCTAGCTACAAATTAATCAAACAAATAGGTCTAATTTATTTTTTGCTTGTTCCTTAGTCAAAATTGTCAACTTATTTTTCACTCATTACTAAAACATTCATTCCAAACATTGCAATATAACTTAGGTAATACTTAGATAGTCCAAATAATTTAGTACTTAATAGTGTATATGTGTATACTTATAATTTGCATTGATACATTTTACCAATAAGGGTCAGTCATCAAAATAGGATTTCTTGAAAAGCTCTAAACTGGATTATTCGCAATAATATGTAAGATAATTGGTATAAGATGGTATAGTCCATCAATCTACCAATGCATTAAGTTTTATCAAACTTTAGAGTTAAGGATTTCTATAATGAAGTAGCTTTAGTGTATTAATTTTCCAATTCCCAAGATAATATAAGGCTAACTAAAAAGAGATGCCAATTTTGTTGATACTTGTTTAAGTTTTTGAGTATCCATGAAACATTTAGATAATTATACTGCTAAAATCGAAAAAAAAATGATTCTGTCAAAAAAATACAGTATAAAATCTAAATGAATTTTTAGATTAGTTGTAATTAACAGCAATAGTAAAGTTAAAAAATTGACCATTTGCTCTTGAAACTATAAATTCACAAACGGTTATGATTTATAAATAACACTCAAAAAATCACACACTTATAAAAATTGGATTATACTTAAATATATCTTCTGTATAAATCAAATTATTGATTTTATATAATCAGATAACACAACAGGAAAAATATCCTTATGTTTTAAAAATACGAATATTTTTTCGGAATGTTTATAATTTCATAATAAAAAAATAAATACACTTATCTCCACTAACTTCTAATTAAGTAACTATATTTTAATTATACAATAGAAAAAAGTACTAAGTGTATGCTTTATAGACAAGGATTAGGCGTTCATTATTTATTTTATGATACCACTAATTTATTTTTGTATTCCTTCTTATAGTTAGTTATTTTTTCATATATTGTTGCAAGTTGAATAGCATTTAAAATGCTTAAAATTAAGTTATTGTCATTCTCCTTCTTGGGAATAGTAAAAAAATACGAATTTTAATTTATGAATTTTTCGGCATTCAAAGAACGTTACCAATTTAATCCCCAAAAAGATATTTTGGAAGACAATTATGATAGCATCATCTATAAGGCATTTGATACCAAATATCAGCAAATCGTGGCTATCCAAAAAATGGAACGTAGACATCAAGCTGAAAAATATAGTCTGATGAGTCGGGTAAAACGGTCAAAGGTTATTCATCATACTAATCTGGCAAATTACTCAGACTGTTATAGATTTAAAACTGTATTTGGCATTTTTGATTATGCCATCCTAGATTTTTGCAAGTATGGTCAATTGACTAATTTTTTGACAAAGGAAAGTACTATCAAAGAAAAAAAGCAAATTTTAACAGGTCTTTTTAATGGGCTAGTTCATATTCATCAATTTGGCATCAGTCATCTTCAATTACATCCTAACTATATTTGGTTAACGCATGAAAATGGGCAATGGATTCCTAAAATTGCTCATTTGGGCTTTTCTTCCGATTTATTGAATCAGACTCCCCCTACCCTTTCGCTTCATGCCTTGCTTCCAGCATATGCAGCTCCTGAGCAGGTTATTGGCAAATTACAAGACATTAATAAAGCGGCCGACTGGTGGACATTTGGGGTAATTGCCTATCAGTTGTTCACTTCTGAACTTCCTTTTGGCTCTAGAAAACAAGGAGATTATTTCAAAACTATATCTACTAAGATTTTGCAACATAAACTCCCAGAAAAAACAGCCAAAATTCCCCAACCTTATCAGTCGATTGTACGCACTTGCTTGACTAAAAATCCAGTAAAAAGGATGCAGTTAATCCCTAATATATACAAGCATTTTCAAGCAGTAGCGACACCTTTGGTACATCCAGACAAAGTCGTTTTGGATGCATTGGAAAGGAGTTGGCAAACATCAGGAGAAGCTAATGGATCATCACCAAGGCAGGATTCATCTTCTAAATCAAATGCGGTAAGTCCTTCAATCCCACCAGTAAAAACACCCAGTACACCATCTATTGCTAATCAGCCAGTACAACCACTTTGGCAAGACTTATTACAACATTTATTCTCTTTTTTCATTGCTGCTGCTTTGACGACATTATTCATTTTTATAGGTGCTTATTTGAGTCAAGAATGGTTGGTAAACAAAGGAGCTGAATGTGCAGATAACACGCTTAGTTGTACTTGGTTCATTTGGTTGGCTGTGGGTATTTTGTCTTTGGGAGGGGTTTGGTTGAGCCGACTTAATCCTCTAAAAGCGGCTATTGCGACTGCTTTGATTTATAATGCTCACCTATTGTTTTTCCAGATTCAATATCCCCTGACGAGTGATTTTAAAGCCCTCTTTGGACTAAAACATTTGCCCAATTCTTCTGATTGGATTGACAAGGTTTTACAAGGCAATTTTGTGGTGATTATTCTATTGGTCTTATCTATTTTGAGTATTAGTATTTATTCTTTTTTTCAGTCGAGAAAAAACAGTATTTCATCAACATAATTAAAATATAATTATCTCAGGATCAGGACATCAGCTCTTCCAACCATTGCTTCTGCACTACAGGTTCTAATTCCTCTAATTCTTTTTTGAGTGAAGTATAAGAACCTTTATTACGACGATGCCGATACAATTTCCAAGTAAAATCGACAAAATTTTTATAGGCCAGCCGATTGACATTTGACATGGTTTTATTGCGTCGAATGACATCTCGAAAACTTTGAACCAGTAATTCGAAATTGTCCTCATCATTTATATGGTAGTAAGACTGAAGCAATAATGTTTTGTACCAAATTAAGGAGAGTGCATCTTGCAATTCGATTTTTTGCAAGCTTTTTTGAATCACAGTTCGATAATTTCCCTTTGCAAAATCCATATTAACAACGCAGTAATCATAAATACTAGCCCTAACCTTTGGATGCAATTTATTTTTATAATTTTCCATAAAATCAGCTACCCAATCAAAATGTTGGAGGATTAATCCTGTTTTGGTGATATTGATATAGTTATTTGGAGAAAGGTATTGACCCACCATAATAACCTGACTATCAATCTGTTGATGGTAGAGCTGAAAAAGAGATTCGTAATAATATAATTTACCTTCTCGAATTCTTCGGACACAATAGTTGACCGTAAAATTATACAATTGTCGCTGTTCAAAAGTAGGTAGTGGAATATTCCTAGTAGATAGGAGTTGAATCATTTGCTTGAAATGCTTTTCGTCCTGTGGTTCTTGAAAAAGCAGGAGAATTTGGTAATAATAACGAATGGCGGGTACTTCAGCAAAGGGATTATTTTCTAAATCTTTTAATACTTTTCCAAACATCGAATCTCTGTAATCTACTGATAGAATAGATTGTCGATTCATGACCACACAACTATAACGCAGTTTATTGGCTTGATAATAAATATCGAAATGGTCGATTACGGCTTGTAAATTGGTCTGTTGCGGCCGACTTTTGACAAATACATCGTATAAAAATTGTTGTTCTTCAATTAAGTATTGATAATAATAATAATCGGCATTTTTTTCTTTTTCCTTTGCCAATGCCTTTCGGGTCTGCTTCATCAACTGTTCAAATTGCTTATCTAAAAAGCGGCTAGAATAGGCTTCTAAGAGTAAGTATTTCTCGTAATAATCCTTGCTTTTCAATTGTTCCTGTATCAAATACCCTTCAACCAATTTAGTCAATAAGGAGGCATTTTTTCGCATTTTCACATCATCATAAGCTTGATTTTCACCATACAATTG
>JAHDFT010000261.1 GCA_020628015.1 Bacteroidota bacterium | reverse complement strand
TTTGCTCAAAAAAAGGAACAAATCATTCAACTTAGCTCCCAAACAGTCCTTGTTGATTTTGAAAAAGGGATACAAACAACCACCCCATCTTTCCAGCGAGAAAAAACACTTTGTCCTGATCTAAATATTCATCTTTATAGTTGGTATGAAGAAGAAAGAGTGCATACACTTGATTATATCAAACAAAGTCCTTTTGTTTTAGAAACGCAATCCAATAAAAAACTAAGCTATCGCAATCAACCCAATGATCCTTTATTTGAAGAACAATGGCCCTTATTTAATAAAGGCGCACAAGGCATATTGGATGCCGATATAGATATAGTAGAAGCATGGAAAACGACAACAGGTGGCAATACAATTAATGGAGATACCATTGTTGTAGCTGTTATTGATGGAGGACTTAATTTAGAACATCCTGATCTTCAAAATAATATATGGGTCAATAGACAAGAAATTCCTAATAATGGATTGGATGATGATGCCAATGGTTATATAGATGATTATTATGGTTGGAATTTTGATGACAATAATAATGATATTAGCAATCAAGAAAGAGGCAATTGGCATGGTACACCTGTGGCTGGAATCATCGGTGCAGATGGGAATAATGGAATTGGCATGACTGGTATTAATTGGCAGGTAAAATTAATGAATTTGGTGAATGGAAACGAAGAGGCAGATGTTTTGGCGGCTTATGATTATATATTACAAATGCGTAAACGCTATAATGAAACGAATGGAAAGGAAGGGGCTTTTGTAGTTGTCACCAACGCTTCTTGGGGGATTGATTACGGAAAGGCAGCCGATGCGCCCATGTGGTGTGCCATGTATGACCTACTTGGTGAACAGGGCATCCTAAGTGTTGGCGCAACGTCTAATCGTTGGATTAATGTAGATGAGGAAGGAGATTTACCAACCAGTTGTGCAAGTCCTTATCTCATTAGCGTAACAAATTCCAACCGATATGATGAATTTGATTTTGCGGGTTATGGGAAAGAACATATCGACCTATCTGCACCAGGCGCAGGAACCCCAGCTTTAGCCAATGACGGAACTTATAGCCGATTTGCAGGTACTTCTGCGGCAGCTCCTCATGTGGCTGGTACAATTGCTTTGTTGTATTCGGCACCAATTGAGGCACTAGGAGAAGAAATTAAGCTCAATCCAGAACAGGCGGCAAAACGAGTTAAGGTAAGTATTATCAATGGGGTTGACAAATTACCAAGCCTAGAAAACATCATTCGCACAGGCGGACGTTTAAATGTGTACAATAGCCTACAAAAACTGCATGAGTATTATAGAACCGCCTCTCCTAATGTCGCTCTAGCTTCATTTATTGACCAAGTTTATCCCAACCCAGCCTATGATTTTATCAATATTCGCTTTAATATCAATAACGCAGATGTTTTACTAGATCAACATCCTAAACTACATTTAATCGTATACAATAGCAATTTTCAGGTCATGTATTCCCAATATTATACGACTATTGATGAAGGAACACATGAACAAAAGATCGACCTAAGTAATTGGTCAGATGGAATTTATTATATTAGAGCTTATAGTGGTGATTATTTGTTTGGGACGAAGTTTGTGGTGATGCCTTAAAAGCTTACATTCAAGCCTAATTATTATGTGTACACATATTGCGTACATAAGATAAGTTTTTTATCTTTGTTTTGTGAAATTAAGAATAATCAAATGGAAACATGTAGTGGATCATTGTAAGAATGATAAAAGCATGAGAAATGCATTTGAAAGGTTTTATGAAGTCGCTAAACAATCTGAGTGGGAAAAACCTCAAGATATATTTCAAACCTTTAGTAATGCAGATCTAGTAACTTGCAATAAATCAAGCACTTCACGAATTGTATTTAATATAGGAAGTAATAAATATCGTTTAGTTGTTGGATACTTTTTTGCAGATACACAAACCATTTTATACATCAAATTTGTAGGAACGCACGTTGAATATGATAGAGTAGATGTATGTGAAGTAGATATGTTTAAGTCAAAAGGATAATCATGAAGTACACAAAGATTAAATCAGATACACAATATACACTTTACTGTGAAAGACATGAAGAATTAACTTTTAAAAATTATATTGCTCATCAAGACGAAATAGAACTTATTGAAGTTCTTATCGAAGAATACGAAAATAGAACTATTGAGTACAATTCAAATCTAAATCCAGTTGAAGTGTTGGAGTATTTACTAAAGGAAAATAATTTGGCAAAATCAGAGTTGGCGAGGGAATTAAATGTTTCAAGACAATTAATCACAGATATACTCGCTTATCGAAGAGATTTGACTAAGGCAATGATTATTAAATTAAGCAAGAGATTTAAATTAAGTACTGCTATATTTACTAAGGAATATAAGCTTAGTAACAGCTAAAAAATACTCCTTCCATGAAAATCAATAACCAAAGCCTCCCCATCACCGAAAAAGAAATCTCCGCCTGGACTTCCGCACCAGTCTTTTCCCCAATTCTATGCGCTGATTTAAGCTATCTGGGTATTGAGCCTACTACTTATATTGGCTTTTTTAGTAAGTTTCTGGATTAAATTGTTAGAAACGAAATAGGTGTTTTGTGAAATTATTAATAAAATAAATGTATTTAGCTAATATGGAAAGAAAATTAATTACTGATATAATAAAGCAAGAGGATTTTGCTAGTTGGAGTAGATATATAAGAAAATATTTAAGTATTGAGATTTCAAATGCAAGGTCGAAGGAAGAAGTAAAAACAACGATAAATGATTTACTTGAATACTGTATTATCAATAGCAAAAAAAAAGATAAGTTAAAAACTTACTTACTGTCTTATAGTCTTTTAATTAACTATGCTTTTAAGTTTGAGTGTGTTGAAACACTTGATAATATAATTGCTAATATAAATTCTGATCAAGTTAAGCAGCTATTATTTGGTAAATGGCCAGTTCATGCAAATTTATATTTAGGGAAATGTTTGTTTTATAAGTTTAATTTTTTGAAAGATCAAAAAAAATTTGATTATAATCCAATTAATTTAAAGGACATAATACATGCGAAATATTTTTTGTTTAGGACATATTCTAATTTTTTAGATAAGTGTTATGAAAGTGTGGATAGGAAATTGATTGGAGAATCTTTAGAATTGTTAGCAGGTTGTTTTGTTCAGTTAAATCGTTGGTTTGAAGCCCAATATTACTTGAGATTAGCAAAAAAGTATAGCGATGATATTTCTAATATAGTCTATTTACAGGCAAGAAATTTAGATGCTATATCTAAAGCGACTTGTTTGGATTATAGTGGCTTGCTTTTATTACAAGTTATAGATTATTGTAGAGAGACTTACGAATCAAGTAATTATGTGCAACAAATTGAACAACTAAAAAAACTTGAATTAAATACTATAAAGAAAATAGCAAATATTGGACTTAAAATAGAAGAATTACGAGCTTATAAAAATAAAGTAACTAAATTAAATGAAAAGGATTCGGAATATATAATATTTTGTAAAGAAAAAATGCTTTTTTTAAGTGAACATTCTCTATTTTGTAATTGTAAATTGGCTCATAATGATGATCTAAAAATAAGTACAAAACATCGACATACTAGAATTGAATGGGTGAAAAGATTAGAAGAAATAGTTGATAATTTAGTATGTGACTTTATTATTGCAAGACAACACTATTATTATGGAACTTCTAAATCTCGTCTTTTAGGTTTTAATATATCTTTGATACAACGAGATGAAAAACATTCCAAAATTAGGGCTGCATTATTGAAGAAATCATTTAAATCATGTTACAGTATTTTAGATCAAATTGGAATGATGATATTTCAAATATTAAATATTGATTATGAGAATAAATTGAAACAGCAATGTCGTGAAAAAAGCTCACCACCTAAATTATATTTTTTGAATATGTGGGATTTTGATTTAATAGATGATTCGTATTTTAAGTCTAATGTTTATTTAGGCTCTTTATATAGTATTGCTAAGGATTTAGATAGAACAAAATACTCTGCACTTAAAGGATTTAAGACAATAAGAAATGCATTAGAACACAAAATACTTTTAGTAAGAAATGAAAAAAATGATGAGTATGAAACAATAACTAATTTAAGACTTTCACAAAAAACAGAATTACTTCTTATTCTCACTAAATCAGCGATATTCAGTTTAGTGTATATGATAAGACAAGAATCAATAAACATTTATAACTCCTCAATTACAAAGGATTTAGAAACTAATAATTATGAAGAACATGATTATTGAAGATACTTAAAAAAACATTAAATTTAAGGGCCTAAATCAACTAATAAATCATCATCGTTCCTAAATATGAAAACCAACAACCAAACCCTCCCCATCACCGAAAAAGAAATCTCCGCCTGGACTTCCGCACCAGTCTTTTCCCCAATTCTATGCGCTGATTTAAATTACCTAGCTATTGACACCACTACGTTTATAGACTTTTTCCAGGACAGTTTTATACAGATGCCCTTCGATTATTACGATGTCAAGCGCAAGCAATGGGAATTATTACCAGCCGACATTCAGAAAACACAATTAGCCGCTTTCAAAGAGTATTACCTTGACAATCAAGCCAATTTGGAAGATTTTACCAATCAATTAGGTGTAGACAAGACAGTTCAAAACGCTCTAGCAGCTATCGAACCTTGGCGGAGGCGTTCCGTTTGTGCTTTTGAATTAATCATGGGAAAGGAAATCAAGATTCAACGCATTTTCCCCGAAGGTTTCGAGCAAGCATTAGACGCAACAGACATCCGTTCCCTGCCTAGAGTTTTTCAAGAAACCAAAAGCGAATTGGTCGAAAATGACCTATTTTTTGACTTATTACAGTCGATTGCTCAATATGCCCAAGAAATCACCCCACATGTAGCCATCGAAAAAATGCAAATCACCGCCCATTTTATGAGTGTCAAAGCCCGAAAAGGCGTTCCTGGAAACAATTCTCCCGAAGGCGTTCACGAAGATGGAGCGGATTTTATTATCTCTGCTTTGGTGATCAACCGAGCCAATATGCTAGGCGGTAAAAGCCAAGTTTTCGAGAAAATGGAAGATGGAAAAATGGTCAATCTTTTTGAACGAGAACTACAACCAGGAGAATTCCTTTTCCAAGCAGATACAGGCGAGGAAAAGCATTATGGCAATGATTTGTGGCATTACATCACCCCCTTTTATGTCAAACCCCCAGTAGAAGAGGCTTGGCGAGATATTATCGGTTTGGATATTGCTATTGTTCAACCCAAAATTTAGCCGCATCCAAGCTAGTACCATACTCAAATTGAATATGCAAGCGAACAGCCTTCCCTTTTTCTAGTTGAACAGGCTTTTCCAATTGACAAACCGTTGGCGGCATCAAACTATCCGTTCCTGTAAAATTACAGCCTTCTGCTACTTGTACCAAAGAATGCATATACACACAATTAGCCATTCCCGTTAACATAGGAGTCACTTCAAGCGTTTTTTCCACAACGACTCCCTCAACCTCATATAAATCAATGATATTGACCACTTGCTGTAAAGACAATTGCTCAGGTAAATGGCGAGTAAAATTGATGGGATAATGTTTGTGTGTCGCATCAAAATCAGCATGAGCTAATTGAACAATATTGGTGATACTTTCTGGTAAAAGCTTTCCTCCTGGCTTTAAATATTGTCGCAAATTTTGGAAGATTTGCACCTGAAATTCATTCCCACAATAGATGCTCATCAACTCGCCAACAATATAATCCACAGGTTCGGGCAAGGCGACTTTCATGGCATCCCCATAAATGACTTCCACTTTATCTGCCCAGCCATTTTTAGTCAATTCTGCTTGGATAAACTCCTTTAAATCAGGATTGTATTCAATCAAATAGGCTTTTTTGACCAAAGGCAGAAAATGTTTGGTCAATGCCAATGTTCCAACGCCTGCTTCGCAAATGACCTTATCCGTAAAGTCATAATGCTCAAAAGCTTTGGTGAAGGAGCGAACCCTTGTACGATCCGTTTCCATAACCTTATAATAGATAGGCGGAAACCCAAAATGTTCTTCACTAAAGGTTTGCGCTGCTAGAATTTCGTATTTTAAGCTATCGTAACGGTCTACTAATTCAGAAAAAAACTCAAATGCCATGATGATTTAGAATTGATTTTGTGGTCAAAAATATGTAGGATTTTAGAAGCGTTTAGATAGGGCAAAATTAAGGTTTTTATGGGATTTGTCTTTATTTTTAAATAAAAATAAAGACAGTAGCTAGGTGAAAGACTATAATGAATAATGATACTATTAGAAAAGATAAGCACGTTTGAAATATTTTATTTGCGATTTTTTGTAAAGCATATTAAAATAATTTAGTATTAGTTAGTTTAGGTAAACTGTATTTCCTAACAGTAGTAGTCTTATTTTGTACTTAAGACGATCATTCAAATAATAATTGATTATTAGGGTTTTAGAGTAGATTTCTTTAGATTTTAAATCTTATTTATTTAAAAAAGTATAAAAAATATAGGCAGTAATAAGTCCTGAATAAGACATAATTTGAATTATTATCAGCTAGTATATTTAAAGGACAAAACATTGACATAACTCTTAGTATGAGCTACTTTTACAAAGTGATTAATTATTAATATTGTTTTATTTGTTAATTCGATTTGCCTAAACAATCATTATCTCTTACAAAATATAAGTTTTACACTCAGATAAGATATTTGAGTAAAATGCTATTTATTTAAATAAATATATACTTAAATTTAAAACATATACTAAACCATACCTTATAACTCTTTAACGCCTCCCCTAAGCTTTGCCTAAAAACGAAAAATCCCAAAGTATTGATGTATTTGATATCCTAGAACAGATATGATATTATTATCTGTTATTTAACATAATTTTTTTTAAAAAATTTTTAACTATGAAACGCTTACATGCATTTATTTTTTTACTTTCTATTATTGTTTTTTCACTCACTAGTTGTGAAAAAAATGCTACTGATGATGCTACTGATAATTTTGTTGGACTCTCACTAACAGAAGATGGTAGCGTCAATAGTATTGTTAATGGCAATCTAAGTGAGGCTGTAGATCTTGATCTTCTATCCGAAGCCAATGAGAATGAGCTTGATCTCAGAGCTAATGGAGTTTCTACTGTTGTATCAAAAGGGTCTATTTCTAATTCAGAAACGTTAAGAAGATTCAAATGGGACATAACTCATGAATTTGAAACTGCGGCAGTAAGTGGACCTTCAGCAAGATTAACTTTTGAAAGTGATGACCTTTCATTTGATGTTGACATGAGAAATGTATGTACTGAGATTGCTAATTTTAATGAGACTAAAGCGATTAATATTTTTCAAATAACAAATGTCAGAAGTATTAGCGGGTCTAGAGCAAATAAAAGAGCAATCAGGGATAATCCTTATGTTTTCATATGGACAAAAGATGAGGCACAAGATAAGCATAGTGATATTAATGTACTTAGTAGAGATGTTATGTTTGAATTATTAGATATTATAGGTGGTGGAACAGAAGCCGATTTCGTTGATATGTGCTTTTACATTGAAGCTGGAGTCTTCCCCAAAAATATTCTTTTTGGTAGTAGCCATAGAACTGTTATTAATGTTCCTGCTGATGATTGGTTACAAGTAAGATTGAGATAGATCTGGTTAATCATTAGTACCATATATCATTGACAAGGCACATTATTTTTGTACGTTCAATTTGATACACTAAGTAAGAATGATATAAGTAAATCTGGTTTTAGGTGAATAGATCCACCTAGTAATCAGCAAATGGGTTGTTCAAAAGATATTGGATGACCCATTTTTTTAGGTTCTAATAATGTAGTAATTTATTTCTGTTCCATCACTAAATGAAAAAAAATATTTTCAGAAGGTATAATGCTTAAGTTGCTTTATGATAGTCAAGTGTATACATAGTGTGTGAAATTTTTATTTTAATGAACTGTATGATTTTAGCTTAGTAGTATGTATTATAGGTGTGTTCACCTAACAATCAGTAAATGGGTTATCCAAAAATATTGGATGACCCATTTTTTAGGCTGTATTAAGCAGAAAAAAATCCTCCTTCTTCAAGTGTATTTAATCCTATTTTTTAACCAAAAAGAGTATCTAAAATTCC
>JAHDFT010000260.1:3326-8167 GCA_020628015.1 Bacteroidota bacterium | reverse complement strand
GTCGCACGCTACCGAATTGCATCAAAAATCCCCCAATATGTCATGCACTCATATAAATTTATATGGATGGTGACATTCAGAATTATAAAGTAATGAAATAAACACATAGGGGTTGTGTAAAAAAGACAAATCTGATAGTTTGCCTTTTTTACACAACCCCAAAAAATTTATCCCCCTTGTTCTACAATTCCCCCCCTTTATCCTACAATTGTTCCACCCTGTCCAAAAAAATTTCAAAAAAACCAAGCCCCTCCAAACCCTTACCCACCAATACTTTCAAACAACAAAACACAATCCCACAGAAAAAAAATTTCAAAAAAATCAACTTCTTTGGAACAATATGGGCATCTATATAGTTCTAGTACTAAAATTGGTACTATGCAAAACATAGTACTGTATATCAAAAGTAAAAAACAGCATTTTGGCAGTAGAGCCACATCATAATGTGGCTAATATTCATAGGTTTAATAAAACAAACCAATCCTAATCAACTATCTTCTATTTCCTAATTTGCTGACATTTTTACGATATTTCTGTAACATTCCAGTAACAAAAACGACTCATATGAAAGTCAACATTGAAAAATCAAAAACGCAAATGCGTCGAGGAATACTGGAGTTTTGCGTACTTTCTTTAATCTCGGCTAAGGAAATGTATCCTTCCGATATTTTAAAAGCCCTGAAAAAAGCCAACTTAATCGTTGTGGAAGGTACGCTTTACCCACTATTGACTCGCTTAAAAAACGCTGGCTTACTGACCTATCGCTGGGAAGAATCCCGTTCAGGTCCACCAAGAAAGTATTATGCATTAACGCCAAATGGAAAGCGTTTCCGAGGCGAATTGCAAGCTACTTGGGATGAATTGGTAGCTTCCGTTAATTTAACCACTCAACAACAAAATCAAAAAATCATTATCAATGAATAGAGCAATTAGTATTAACCTCGGAGGGCTATTCTTCCATATTGAAGAGGAAGCCTATCATTATTTAGAAAGTTATTTAGATTCCATTGGCAGTCATTTCGCAGGCGAGCAAGGCAGTAATGAAATGTTGGAAGATATCGAAGCACGTGTCGCAGAGATGTTTCAGGAAGGATTGAAAAAGCATAAACGAGAGGTCGTCTTGTTAAGCGATGTCAAAATGATGACCAATACTATGGGATTACCTGAACAATTTGATGATCCTGCTTTGGAAAGCAAATATGTTGGTAACTACGAAGAGCAAGAATACGACCGTTTTGATCGCAGCAAAGGTCGGTTTAGTTTACGCAGAAACCGCAGTAATAATAGCTTTGGTGGAAAACGGCTGTATAGAAATGGGGATGAAAAAGTATTAGGAGGTGTCGCCTCTGGTCTAACGGCTTATTTTGGTATCGCTGACCCAATCTGGTTCCGTATTTTATTTGCCTTATCTATATTTGGTGGCTATGGTATTGTGCTTTACTTCTTATTGTGGTTCATTGTTCCAGAAGCACATACAGAGTCACAACGCCTACAAATGAATGGAGAAAAGGTGACGGTTTCTAAATTAGAAAAAGCCATCCGAAAAAAGCATAAACAATGCAAAAAGGAAATCAAAGAATTAAAGGCTTTGAAAGAGGAAAGAGATCGCAGACGTAAATACCAATACGAATTCGAGGTATAGTAACTGCTTAAAAATAAATACTTGGTATTTTAAATATAGTGAGATTGGAGTTGTCATTAGTCAAAATAGAAGCAAGCAAATACTTTGACTAAGCCTCCAATCTTGTTTTTCTATTGTTACTTAATTAAAAAAATTAATATTATCGTTGGGGTATACCTATATATTTATCCTCCTGCTGAAAATCACCTACCTTCAACAACTCATTACCCCAACGATCATAGCCTACCACACCTCCTTTATACTCTCCCATCCAAGCCGAACCATCCCTTTGATTAATCACCATAGAATGCACTCGTTTATTACTAATATGATAAGCGGTAGGCTCCATTTTTCCTTCCTCAAAAAGAAACTTCTTTACCCCTGCTGTTCCAGCCATCCATATTTCATCATATTTATGTCCAACTCGCACACAAAAAGGCGCAAAAACTAAATGAATCTTATTCACAATTGCTCCATTTCTGTCTACTTTTAATAAACGATTCTCCCCCACTCCATCTGCGGTATATTCTCGCTCTGCTACCCAAGCATTACCATTCGCATCATAATCAATAGAAACCAAAAACCAACCCGCAGGCTGTATATGAAAAAGGGTATCCAATTTCATATTCAGTAAAGACATTTTTTCATAACCTGCCACCCAAACTGCATCATGCTTATCATCTACTGCAATATCAAAACCCTTATAATCCATATTTTGTTGCCCTAAAACCCCTCCTGTTTTGGCATCAATCCTTAAAATAAAGTATTCTTTATCTTCTGTTCGAGCAGTAGCATAAACCAAAGAATCATTTTCCGAAAGCGCTACACTACCACACCATACATCTAAAGTCCAGCTCACATTCCCCTCTCGGTCTACTCTTGATACATTATTTTCTATATCACTCAGTATGATCGCAAAGCTTCCGTCATGCGCTACCGTTAATTGACGAGGTGCACCTACTTTCTGCCGTACATTAAAATCCCCAAATTGACTTAATGCATTACCATATTGATCCAATACAGTAACCCGATTCGAGCGATCCAAAAGCCATAAACTTGTAGGTGGGTCCATTTCTACCATCTCCGTTATACTAACTGTCTTTGTCTTCTTAGCCGCCTTTTCTTCTACCGATTTAGTTTTTTTGAACCAACTAATCTCAATATATTTTCGCTCTTCCATATCATCATAAGAGGATTGGATCCTAAAACCACAATTGCTAAAAGAAAAAAACAGAAAAAAAACAATTAAATTTGTTACTATAACATTCAAATACTTATCTTTCATGAGCTTATTTTTCAACTTGAGACACCATAAGATAGCCCAAATACATCTAAAACTTTGTAATGAGTCATTGAGCATATAATAATGCCCATTGCTATTCCATTATACAATGCCAAATTAACCACAATTTTCTAGCTATGCAAAAATATAATAAAAATTCATTTATGAAGTTCTTAAAGTTATTTTTAATATTATTTATCTTTCCGCTCATATCATTAGCTTCAGAGGAACCTAATCAGATGGAAACTGAGATTGATTCTGTTATTTTGTATCTCAATGGTGCAGAAATTAACCGATCTGGTGAAGTTGCTTTAAAAAAGGGACGTAATGAAATCATTATTAGCCGACTATCCACTAGATTAGATCCTTCTAGTATCAAGGCTAAAGTTGGCAAAGGCGTTGATTTATTGTCCATTTCTTCCCAAGTCACTTATGACGGTGCAGATAATCCAGATCAAAATGTACAGTCATTAAAAGATTCTATAGAACTCTTTAATCAAGGCTTGACCTTACTACAAAATGATAAAAATGCCTATCAAGAGGAAAAAAATATGATCCTCAGCAATAAAGCTATAGGTGGAGCCAATACAGGCGTTCCCTTTGAAGACCTTAAAGCAACTGCTGACTTCTATAGAACACGCATCAAAGAAATCAATGACTTAATGACCGAAACAGATATTAAAATTAAAAAACAACATAAATTACTCAATCAGCTTAAAAACAATCAAAGAGCTTTATTGAAAAAAATAAATGAGGAATTTTATGAGGTTAAAATGGTCTTAAAAGCTTCTAGTCCTAAAAAAACGAAAATTCAGTTGAAATATTTGGTGTCTAATGCTGTTTGGTTGCCTTTGTATAATATTAGAGCAAAGGATATTGACCAACCTGTAAAACTGGAATATAGAGCGCAGGTGTATAATGATACTGGAGTGGATTGGAAAGATGTACACCTCACCCTTTCTACTGCTGATCCTACTAGAGATGCTTCCAAACCAGTTATGGAAACTTGGGAATTGAACTATACAACACCTTATAATATTGGTGCAGGACGTTTCAATACTTATCAATACAATCAAAGTGTTCAAAAAAGGGATAAAAAGAACAAGGAGATTTACAAACAAGAGTTTAACGAAATTACACCAGCTCCTGCTCCACCTCCATCAGCACCGCCACCACCTGTACCTGTACCAGACCCAATCAATGAAATCACCGTCAGCGAATTAAGTGCAGAATTTGAAATCGAAGAATTATATGACATCCCAGCAGATGCAACACCTTATACAATAGATGTCACCGAATATGAATTACCTGCCACTTATCAACATTATACCATCCCTAAAGTGGATAAAGGTGTTTTCCTACTCGCTCAAATTAGTGGCTGGGAAGATTTGAATTTAATAGATGGAGAAGCAGGCGTTTATTATAAAGATACTTATTTGGGTAGCTCTAGGATTGATGTTGGTGGGGTCTATGATACTTTGGATTTGTCATTGGGTCGAGATCCTAAAGTTGTCGTGACTAGAAGAAAGTTGAAGGATAAGAGTGGTAAAAAATTCTTAGGTAGCAATGTCCGAGAAACCTATATTTATGAAATTGCCATTAAAAACAACCGAAAATTACCAATCAGCGTAGAAATTGTAGACCAAGTACCATTATCTAAGGAAAAAGAAATTGTAGTAGATGTCAATAATATTTCTGGGGCTGTAAAAGATGAACTGAGTGGTAAATTAACTTGGAATTTTGACCTCAAACCCAATGAGAAAAAGACCTTATTGATTGATTTCGTGGTCAAATATCCCAAAGGAAAAACGGTATTTATCAAGAGCAAAAGACAAAAAATTAGTACCCCTAGATATTTTTAATTGATGTACCACACGTAGGGACAAGGCATGCGTAGGGACAAGGCATGCCTTGTCCCCATACATCATGCCTTGTCCC
>JAHDFT010000260.1:0-3226 GCA_020628015.1 Bacteroidota bacterium | reverse complement strand
TCCCTACAATATTTGGGGGTATTATCCAACCTAAATAAATCACTCCGCCAATAAAGCCTCTATCTGTTCCTTAATCAACGGATTACTAGGCCGATCCGCATGACCATCTACCAATCTCCCCTCCTTATCCACTAAAATAAAACGAGGAATACCAGATACTTGGTAATTTTTATTGATCGCTGTTTTATCCGCTCCCAAAGCAATATACTGTTCCCCATCCATTTTTTGCTTTTCAACAAAAGCTTCCCACTTTGAACGATCCTTATCCATAGACACATAAAGAAAAACCACATCCTTACCCTCAAATTGCTCCCTTAATTTGAAAGAATGAGGCAATTCCTTTCGACAAGGGCCACACCAAGTCGCCCAGAAATCTACATAAACCACTTTCCCTTTATAATCACTCAAATTAACCACATCCTCTGCCTGATTTTTCACCACAAAATCAGGAGCCACCAAACCAGGCATCAATTGCTTATACCGATTATAATAAAAATCGACAACCTGCTTGAACTCTGGCCATTCATTGGTTTTATTAAAATCTGGATACTTAGGTAATATCTTTGCCAGTTTACCTTTCTGCGTTCCCACAGCAAAATTCAAAGCCAACATATAATGGAGTGATTTACCCTTCAGAATCGTTCTACAAAAATCATAACGTCGATTGAAATAAGTCATCAAACGAAAATCCTCCTCCTCATCCATGACAATCTTTTTGAAAAGATAATGCGTATAAGCATCCAAAAATTGTCCATAATAAGGTGTACTGAATGCATCGTCATTATCAATATTTATATCTTTTAAGAAATCATAGTACGCTTCAGGCACATTAACCGTCTTAATAGGCGAGTTTCTCAGATATTTGACCTTTTTGCTTGGGTATTGAAGTAAAGCCGAACCATATTCATAGTTCATTTTATTTAGGATATAGGCCTCAAAAGAACTATCAACTGGACTATATTGATGATATTTTTCAAAAGCCTTTAACCGACTCTGATGAATACTATCTGCATAAGCTTTATATTGCATTGGAGCTTTCGCTTTAATCGTAGCAACTGCATGATAATTTTCTCGATTCTTTTGAAAAGCATAATCAATTGTCTTTAAATAAAGATTATGTGCTTTTCCTGTTCCCTTAAATTGAAAGGTTTGTAGTACTTTTGAGGAAGCAAAGTCGGCTTCAATATGCAAACTATCCCCTGGTACAATAAAAATCGAGGTTTTTACCTTTTTATGCACCAAAAGTGCAGGAATAGGTTGAGCTAGATTAATTTTAACCTTAAAAAAACCAAGGGAATCAATTTTTGCAGGCACTTGCGCTACTTGCTTATTAGCCAAAGGGTTAGGAACAATCTCGATCAAGATCAAACTATCTACTGGATTGAGTATTTGTCCACTAATAATAGTTGGAATCTGTTGCGTCACTAGGGTAACACTATCCACTTGGGCATGAAGGCTACTGGTAAAAAAAAGCAGTAGCAATAATTGCATTAGTTTATAATTCATTTTAATTGTATTTTTGCCAAAAATCCTTATATGGGAAGAACGGACATCTATCAGCAACTGCTAAACAGTAAACATAACAGTCAAAAAAAGCTGGCGGTTTTAATTGACCCTGATAAAGTGGCTCCAAATCACCTGCAAAAGTTACTAATTCAAGCGCAAATTGCAAAGGTAGATTATATTTTTGTTGGCGGAAGTTTGGTCATGCAGGCGAAGTTTAATGAATTAATTCTCAATATCAAAGCATATTGTAATATTCCAGTCATTATATTTCCAGGAAGCCTTTTTCAATTGAGCGAAGCAGCAGACGCAATCTTCCTATTGTCCTTGATCTCTGGACGTAATCCTGAGCTGTTGATTGGTCAACATGTGCTTGCTGCACCTATTTTGCACCAAATGGAACTAGAAATCATGTCAACGGGTTACTTACTCGTGGATGGTGGCGCACCTACTACTGTTTCTTACATTAGTAATAGTACCCCCATTCCACATGATAAACCACAAATCGCTGTTTGTACTGCTTTAGCTGGAGCCATGTTGGGCATGAAAATCATTTATTTAGACGCAGGAAGTGGCGCAAAACGTCCTGTCAGTCCTAAAATGATCCAAGCAGTTAACCAACACATCGACCTCCCACTCATCATTGGTGGTGGCATCAATACGCCTGAATTGGCTGTTCAAAGTTGTCAAGCTGGAGCAGATGTTATCGTTGTTGGCACTGCATTTGAACACAATCCTGATTTAATTGTCGATATGGCAAATGCAATTCATAGCGTACAAACCAACTCCATAAAATAATAAAAAAGATCAATTTGAAAGGAAGAGTTTTAAGATCAACAGGAAGCTGGTATAATGTTCAATTAGAAGATGGGCGACTAATCGAATGTCGCATCAAGGGTAAATTTCGCTTAGAAGAAAATAAAGTTACCAATCCCATTGCTGTGGGTGATTGGGTAACAATCTCTCAGGAAGAAGGCTTGGAAACAGCCGTTATTTCGGCAATTGATAAACGACAAAATTATATCGTCCGAAAATCACCCAAAAATCAATACAAACGACACATTATTGCTGCCAATATAGATCAGGCAGTATTAATCGTCACCTTCTCCAAACCACGAACTTCACTAGGCTTCATCGACCGCTTTTTGGTCATTACAGAAATGTATCACATCCCAGCAGTCATTGTATTCAATAAGCAGGATGTTTACAAGAAAAAGGATCATGAGAAATTTGCGGAAGCAGTTGCTATTTATGAGCCTTTGGGCTACCCCTGTCTTCAAGTATCTGCCATTACAGGACATAATATGGAAGCCTTTCAGGAAATGATGTTGGGGAAAACCAGCTTGGTTTCAGGACATTCTGGCGTGGGTAAATCCACCCTACTGAATACCATGCGACCTGATCTCCAACTGGCAACAGGAAAAATTTCTGCCAAATTCAATAAAGGGCGGCATACCACTACCTTTGCAGAAATGCATGAACTAGCCAAAGACACCTATATTATAGATACACCTGGTATTAAAGAATTTGGTATTATGGATTTGGAATTACCAGAGGTTGGGCATTATTTCTCAGAATTCAGAGCAATGCTTAATGACTGTCAATTCAATAATTGTTTGCATAAGGATGAGCCAGATTGTGCGATTAAGTACGCATTTGTAGAAGATCAAATCGCAGAAAGTCGCTACATGAGTTATTTAAGTGTATTGGAAGAAATTCAAGC
>JAHDFT010000259.1:3004-8170 GCA_020628015.1 Bacteroidota bacterium | reverse complement strand
TTTACTAGAAGCACATAAAAAAAAGCTTACACCTTTTCAGATGTAAGCTTTAGTAAAAATCATAAATGATATGATTTAAGGTATCTTGTTTGTTTTTGTTTGATCTTATTTTGTAGAAGAAGTAGGCTCTTCTTTTCCATTAAAAAAGCGAGAAAACATTAAGAATACACCTCCCAAACACAAACCAGCTAACCACCACCAGCCAGAAAGTGCCAAACTACTCTTTTGATTTGCAGGGATAACCTTTTGCTCTTCATTAAGTTTGAAGTCTACACTATGTTGCTTTGTGTATTGCTGATCACTTCCACACATGTAAGTTACTCGTCCGCTAAGTGGTGCATTTCTGTGAAACTTCACTCTTTGCTTAAAGACAACTTGACCAGCGTACTTTGTTGCATCCTTCTTGAAAATTGGATCTAAAGCAGTTATTGGTGTTGTTTCTGCTTTTGCATTTTCTAAAACCTCAAAAGCATCGCTTCTAGTTGGTAAAATGTGCAATCCAGCAGGTGCATTTCCTTTATTCTCTGTTCCATAAAGGAACCAACCAGCGTCAACATCTGCAATATAAATTAAAGTGTAAACACCTTTACCTTCATGAATCATATCAAATGTCCAGTTCACAGGATTGCTAGTTACCATCTTAGGTAGCTCTACGATAATCTCTGCTAACTCAGCTTCCTGCTCCTCTGTTAGTGCTAATTCATTTTCCTCTTCTTTAGTCTCATTTTCTGCCAGCAAATTGGTAGTCAACTCATCAACAACCGTCACATCTGCTTGACTTTCTTTCAAAGCCTTATTTAAAGCAGCTAAAATAGCTTCCTCTGATGGAGCGGATTTTGTCTCAATAGATTTTGCTTCCGACTCTACTACACGTCTTGTAGTTGGTTTAGGCGCATCATCTACCATATAATCTGCTACATTATCAATGACAAAAGAATTACTACTAGTTAACTTTACAGTTCTATCTTCATTGTAGACTGTAGGTTTGCTAGGATCATAATCATTGATGACAACTTTTTCTTCAGCGGTTGGTTTACCACTTCCAACGATGATAGGTCTAGGACTTGGTAAATGAATGGTTTCACTACTAGAATGGCGATAAGTTTCCTCAGCATATCTAGGCGAGCTAATCACTTTATAGGAAGCATTTCCTTTTTGAATGCTAGAGGCAGTAGTTGTAGTAGGTATAGTTGAGGTCACAACTGCTGGCGTAGTAGCATATGATTTCGTTCTAGTTACTTTTTGCTTAGGTCGATCCATATCGTTCAGCACGATTGGAGTCGTTATTTTTTTACCTTTCAAACGAAAACGAAAAGGTACTGGTTTTGGAGCTTTACATTCCGTAGCATCACAGATCATATATCTTACTTCCCCTTCTACTAATACTTCTTCGTCACTAATCTCTACTGGAATTTGAAAAGTCACCTCTTCAGCAAACTTTTTCAAGTGCGTTTCTAATGTATTATCATATACTTCTTGTAAGTCTCCTTGCTCTGCAACTGGTGCTTTCTGTTCAAAATTCAATGTTGAGAAATCAAACTTTGTTGGTTTGATGGCTTCATTTTTCTCCGTTGAATAAATATACCATCCCGATTCTAACTTAACATTGAAATTGAGGAGGAATTCTTTTGAATCTCCAGATCCCAATTGTGTAGAATAGAAATGCCATTTTGCTTCATCTTGAGCATGAACCTTGGCAGAACAGAAACATAGGAAAAAAAACAAGATTAAAAGTGTAGATACCTTATTACACATAATCATTTTTTTTTAGTTTTCAGATGACCTATTTTGAATATAGCGTCATCATTTCAAGCGCAAGCTTATAAGTGGCACTTTATACACTGCCCAAAAACAATTGCAGTGAACATAAGATATGATTGAAAAAGGCTGCAAAACTAGTAGCTATTTTCTTTGCTTGCATACTTGACTGTGCAAAAATACAGAGGATTTGATAGAAATCCATTTCTAAAGCTTAAAAAAGCGTAAAAAAAATAGATCTAATGTCCCTATTGCATTATACAACCATTTATAAACCCTCATTTTTTGAAGATTTATGTACAAAAACATTTAGACAGGCAATAACAAAAACAAAAGGTCTACGGTTAGAATTTGTCGAAATTGGAGTTATATACAAATACTGATTAGCTCTTCTGTAGGTACAAATGCAGATAAATACAAAATCTAAAAGGATAAAATTAGCGCAATAAAAATTATCTAAAAAGTCTTTTTCGGATGAAATATTCTTTACAATTTTTCAAAATATATAGAATACTGATCTTTAGGCTTATGTTTTAATTATAAGGGGAATGAACCAAAAGTAGTACCCTATTCGTCTAGCTAAGGTAATATTTTATTTTAAAACGAAAAATTAAATCAAATCTTTTCTCACAAAGAATAAAATTTACCAATCATTCTTGACTGACACACAACAATTTTACGAAGGATTGTTGAATTATTTGCGAAAATAGTTCTCTATAGCACTATTATTACGAAGAAATGACTTTTTTTGTCGCAAAAACGCTTTCTATGGGATATAAATTGACTAGGAAATACTTATTAGTGATTGTGCAAAGATTTGAAGAATAAATGGATAAATACATAAACAGCAAAAACGATATATATAAACAAAGTAAACAAAACTTAACGCAAAATAAAAAGACCCAACCGAGATTTATTAAATGACATTTCTTTAACATCATTTTATAGAGGCGAATAACATCAATAACATAATTCCTTAATATGCTTACCGCTATCAAAACCTGGACTGCTTGCTACAGATCAAGTGTTTTACCCCACATTTGTTTTTCAGCTTTAGTCCATAATTCAGGATAAAACATCACTCGTTGATTTTTGGGGGGTAAATATTTTTGCCAGTTCGTTCCACCTGTAGCAGCAATGTCTTTCGTTTCTTTTTGTAAATACCTGACCGCCGATTTATAATGCATCAATGGCCATTTCACATTAGCATTCACATCAAATTGCCTCAATTGTTGGATCAGTTCTGGCTCTGCTCGCAATTCCTCTGATAGACTTTGATAACGAGTCCACAAATTAATATGCTCATATTTTTGTGCCAAACGTATCAATTCTTCACTATATTTTTTTTCAAATTGTTTCAAGGTGAGTGTTTTCTTCCCTGAAGCCAATTCTACAGCACCTTGTTTCCAGTACAAATATTTGTATTTAGTCGCAATATCAGCATTAATAGCTTGCATATCTTCTCGATATTGCAAAGCGATTAGGTGATTAATATCTGTAGCACAAATCTCAATCATTCGATATTGTGCAGATTGAAAACCACTTGCTGGAAGTAAGGACATACGGAACTTTAAGAACTGATCCTTATCCATACCCTCAATCATAATCTCAAAAGAATTGATCAAGTTATCCAAATAGCTATTGACTCTTTTTAGCTGTATAATAAAAAAATCAATTGTCAAATTTTCATGCTCGGCAATCTGGCGCATGGCATGAAGGATCAACTTAAAATACAACTCCGTTATTTGATGATAAATAATAAAAATATTTTCATCCTCAAAAGGAGTCAAGGGCGTTTGTAGACTTAATAGGACATCTAAGTGTATATATTCCCAATAAGTCAAGTAATCCGCATATAATAATCCATCCAGATAAGAACGCAAATCTTGCCCCATTGCCCCATACTTATCTGCTAATAGATGGATGCGTTCTTCTATGTCTTTTGGTAACTTTTCTTTAGTGTGCATTTTAATTATTGTAAGACTATTTTGGCTAACTTTATCTCTAATCCACCATTTATTCAAACTTTGCTCTATTTTCCTTCAGTTCTTCAAGCTCTATAGAATACGTTTCCCAATCATTCATGGTCGTTTCCAATTGCTTTTGGGATTCGGCATGTTCATATAAGACTCTATCAGGATTATCATGAGTTTTATAAAAATCAGGGTCTCCCATCATTTCCTCATGTGCAGCAATTTTATTTTCCAACTCCTCAATTGTCCGTTCTGCTTTACTCACCTTATTCGCCATTTTTTTGATCTCCTTTTCCAAACCCTTAATCTCCTCTCGCAACTTAATTCTAGCCTCTTTGTCAGACAAAGCCTTAGTATTTACCGTTGCTTTTCGGCTCTTCATGCCTAAATCATCTAAGGAATTGATTTGCCTTTGTTCCAAGAAAGCATACACATCCCCAAAATACTGCTTAATTTTCCGATCTCTAAACTCATAGACCTTATCGGTCAATCCCTTTAAGAAATCTCTATCATGCGATACAATTAATAAGGCTCCATTAAAATTTTGTAAGGCATTTTTGAGAATCTTTTTAGATTGCATATCTAGGTGATTCGTAGGCTCATCGAGTATCAACAAATTGACTGGTTCTAGTAGCATTTTGGCTATTGCCAGACGAGATTTCTCTCCACCAGATAAAACTTGCACCTTTTTTTCTACATCATCACCACTAAATAAAAAAGCTCCTAGTAAGCTCCTTACTTTAAGTCGCATTTCTCCAGCAGCGGCATCATCAATTGTTTGAAAAACAGTCCGACTACCATCCAAAGTTTCTGCCTGATGTTGTTCAAAATAACCCACCTTCACATTATAACCAATCTCACAAGTTCCTCCTTGATGTGGTTCTTTTCCTGTAATAATTTTGGCTAAAGTTGTTTTTCCTTCTCCATTTTTCCCCACAAAAGCCACCTTTTCTCCTCTTTCTAGCAAAAAGCTTATCTCATCTAGTACTTCCACTTTACCATAAGCCTTAGAAAGCTGTTCAACTTTGACGACTACCTGCCCTGAACGTGGAGCTTCTGGAAAACGAAACTTGATGGAATCTTTCTCTAGGTCATCCACCTCAATTCGCTCCGTTTTTTCTAGCTTTCTAATCAAAGTTTGGGCAAATTTAGCCTTGTTTTTCTTTGCTCTAAACTTATTGATCAACATTTCGGTTTCCTGAATTTCCTTGGCTTGCTTTTTTGCTGCTACTATTTGTCGTTCAATACGCTGTTTTCTCAGTTCTACAAATTTGGAATAAGGCGAACGATAATCATAAATTTTACCTGCAACAATTTCAATGGTTCGATTGCCTACCGCATCCAAAAAAGCCCTATCGTGAGAAATCAACAACACACCGCCTGGATAGCTCTTCAAAAAACCTTCTAACCAGATGATAGACTCAATATCTAGGTG
>JAHDFT010000259.1:0-2904 GCA_020628015.1 Bacteroidota bacterium | reverse complement strand
ACCTCTTTGATTTGGTCAAATGCTTTCGCTGTTTCTTCATAAACCGACTGTGTGGGATTTAATTTTAAGGTTTGGGGTAAATAACCTAGTGTTGTATTATTATCCATACTAATCCCTCCTGTCGTTGATCGAATTTCATTGATCAATAAACGCAACAAGGTCGTCTTTCCAGCTCCATTTTTACCAACTAGACCGATACGATCTTTCTCTGTGATCGTAAAAGAGACATCATCGAATAAAAACCTGCCTCCGTATTGTATAGAAATATTATTAACACTAATCATGAAAAAATCTTTATAAATCTGAAAAAGCTCCTAATATAGGAGCTTTTTCGATTAGAAATTTATAGAATGATTGTCCTAGTTACGACATTTTAGCTTGTCTAATTAATTGCTCACAACTAACCTGCCACTTCTTCTTGAGAAGCCACAAAGTTTTTCATCCATTGTAAAGAAATAGACTTTGGACGAACAATTGGGAAGCCTAAAGCTCTTGACCAACATAAAGAAGCCATTACGCCTAATGCACGAGAAACACCAAATAATACGGTGTAAAAATTGAACTCCTTCAATCCATAATGCATTAAAGTAGCTCCAGAGTGTGCATCAACATTTGGCCAAGGACTCTTGATACGTGGTTTTTCTTGTAATACTTTCGGAATCACATCAAATAAGTCCCAAATCACATTCACCAATTCATCATCAGGGAAATATTTCTTCGCAAATTCCATTTGAGCAGTAAAACGAGGATCAGGAATACGCAATACTGCATGCCCATAACCTGGAATAACTCTACCTTCTGCAATTGTTTTACGAGCATAATCTGCCAATTGCTCCTTAGAAGGTCGATCTGTACCACAATGTGCTCTCATTGCCAATACCCACTTAATCACTTCCTGATTTGCCAAACCATGTAAAGGACCAGCTAGGGCATTGATTCCACTAGATAAGGAATAATAAGCATCACTCAAAGTAGAACCACATAGGTGAGTGGCATGAGCCGAAGCATTACCCCCTTCATGGTCTGCATGGATGGTCAGATAAAGGCGCATTAAGCTCTTGAAATCTGGTGAATCACTCACCCCTAACATATGTGCTAGGTTGGCTGCCCAGTCTAAAGATGGATCTGGATCGATGTGATCTCCATTGTGGAAAGTCTTTCTATAAATATAAGCTGCAATTCTTGGTAGACGAGCTGCCAAATCCATTACATCTTCATACATATAGCTCCAATAATCTTTTTTATTCACTCCTTCTGCATAAGCTTTTGCAAAATGTGAATCTGGTTGCATCGACAAAATAGCAGTACTAAACTGGGTCATCGGATGCGTCTCTTTAGGGAAAGCCTCCAAAACATCAAAAACATGTTGAGGAACGGTACTTCTTTTTCTCCATTCTGCTGTCAACCAATCAACATCTTCCCGAGTGGGAATATCACCTGTTAACATAAGGTAAAAAATACCTTCTGGGAGTGGCTCTGTATCTCCTTCAACTTTAGGCAGTAATTTTTTGAGTTCAGGAATGGAATAACCTCTGAATCGAATACCTTCTTCAGCAGAAAGCTCTGATGTTTCGGTTATCATATATTTCACACCTCTAGCACCCTTTTGAATCTGTGCTAGTGTAATCTCACCAACAACAGTATCCCCATGTGCTTTCATAAAGGCACGAAACTCAGTAAATACGGCTAGTGCTTTTTCAGCAAATTTAGCTTTTAATGGATCCATTATATATTTATTATTTGTTGTTTATTTGTTTTATGGACGAAAATAAAATGATGATTTATTATTATACTTCTCACATCCTTCTATATCAATCAACAATTATCTATTTCTAATTAGCACAAAAAATAAACCAGCATTTTTAGAAAGTATTTCAAGCCTGTTCATATTTTCCACGAAATTAAATAAAAATAAACAGTTTCAGAAATTAGAATCACTACATAATTGAAGAGTATATTTTTTTATACAAAAAATATGCTTATAATGTTGATAATTTAAGTAATGGCTTGCTTGTTTTTCAGATGATCAATTATATGCCTCCCATTAACTTAAAACAATCTCATCAAGAATTTGTAGATTATACTACAAATTTGCTTTTTCTATGCATCAACATATACAATTCTTGCGCTTTTGTCTAATAAAATACTCTTTTTTCTCCTTTTTTCTCACTAATTTAGCCCGTCAAAGTACTTATTGTATATGGAACAGTAAAAAAATAACTGTTCAATTTTGATTGATAAATTTAACCCTATACTTCGTTAAAAAGCCTCGCCAATGCCCTGCATTGCCTACGTTTTTTGCCTCGTCTAGGGTCAAATTTCCCTAACCAAAATTTGTAAATTTATTTTTCACTCGTTCCTATGAATGCAATCAAAAAGAGTTAAACATAACTATACATCACCTATCATCTTATTGACGCTCTTATTATTTCCATCCATCTCCACATTATCCCTTTCCAAAAAAGCTCACAGCTTAACTAAAAATACAGTTAAACTACTAACCATTATACTCACCCTGCTTTCAGTATTATTTGTAATGAGGTTTTGCTACCAAATAGTCCCTCAAAATTGAACGTAAGCCTACTAGATTTAATATTTACATCCATTATACACATCACGAATTTTAATCAACCAAAAATAAAAATTGTGTACTTAAGATCAATTTATCTTATCTGTTCAATGCTCTTCTTTACACTAGTTATACCTAATAGTGGTATAGCACAAACCAATATGACACTCAGATCGGTTACAGACTTTGTAGGTAGCCAGGAAGGAAGTGATATTTGGGGATTTGAAAAAGGAGGACATGAATACGTCATCTCTACTTCGGATGACGGAGTTTACATTTATGATATTATCGACCCAGATAATCCAGCACTTGTTTTTTATGAAAATAGTAGTTTG
>JAHDFT010000003.1 GCA_020628015.1 Bacteroidota bacterium | reverse complement strand
AACACATCTACATAGTGCAGACATACTTAGTGGACTTCCCCTGAACACATCTACACAGTGCAGACATACTTAGTGGACTTCCCCTGAACACATCTACATAGTGTAGATATACTTAGTGGACTTCCCCTGAATATATCTACACAGTGCAGATATATTTAGTGGACTTCCCCTGAATATATCTACACAGTGCAGACATACTTAGTGGACTTCCCCTGAACACATCTACACAGTGCAGACATACTTAGTGGACTGATGGCGTGACATTATTACAGGCTTCATGACTACAAAAGAGCGATTACAGTCCCTCCTTTTCATATAAATTAAAGCCTTGTGGGCCATTATTGAGATAAAAAACACTAATAAAAGGGCCAAAATCTTAACCAATGAGCCTTTGAGTTGTTATTGTATTATGGCAAAAATAGACATTCGTTCCTTGACCTTAGCATCCCTAAAGGAACAACTGACCGAAATGGGGGAAAAGCCTTTTAGGGCGAAGCAAATCTATCAATGGTTGTGGCAAAAAACGGCACATTCTTTTGAGGAGATGACCAATTTATCGCTTCAATTACGAGCTAAATTAGCAGAAAAATATGTCATTAATGCGGTAAAAGTGGCCAAGAAACAGCAGAGTAATGATGGTACCATCAAATCAGGTTTTGAATTATATGATGGTCATTTAGTAGAAGGTGTGTTGATTCCTGCTGATGATCGAATGACCGCTTGTGTCTCTTCGCAAGTGGGGTGTAGCTTGGCTTGTAAGTTTTGTGCAACAGGTTTTTTAGCTCGAAAACGCAATCTTACAGGTGCCGAAATTTTTGACCAAGTAGTACATATTGATCAGCAAGCACAAGCCAATTTCAACCGCCCACTTTCTAATATCGTATACATGGGAATGGGAGAACCATTACTCAATTATAAAGGTGTATTGGAAAGTGTAGACCGACTAACAGCACCCAACGGTTTAAACCTATCTCCTAAGCGAATTACCGTATCCACCGCAGGTATAGCCAAAATGATTAAGCGACTAGCAGATGATGAAACCAAGTTTAATCTCGCCTTATCGCTTCATGCTGCCAACGATAAAAAACGCAATGAAATTATGGCCATTAATGAAACCAACTCCTTAGAGGTATTGGCTGAAGCCTTGCGGTATTATTATAAAAAGCTCCGACGAAGGGTGACTTATGAATACATTGCTTTCAATCACTTTAATGACAGTTTACAGGATGCAAAAGAACTTGTGCGTTTTTGTAGGATAGTGCCTTGTAAGGTAAATATTATTGAATACAATAGCGTTGCAGGCGTGTCTTTTATTAAGTCAGAAGAAGATCGTTTAGCAATTTTTCAACAATACTTACTAGATCATGATATTATGGCTACTGTACGTCGAAGTAGAGGAAAAGATATTGATGCTGCTTGCGGACAATTAGCCAATAAGGAAGTTGAAAAGGTTGACTAAGATAATACATCATATATGAAAATTAGTCAATAGTGTCATTAATAAGTACAATTCATAAGCATTCCTTGTTATTTGAGTAGAAATATCTTATAATTACAGTTTATCATTTGTCTCCTGATATAATTATATTATTATACATGTTATTAACACCTCCTTTTACAGGTAATCAATAAAATATCAATCAATTAAAAAAGAGATATGCATCACGAAGACGATTTTGAAAGTAAATTTATCAATACGATAAAAGCCAATGCAAAGATCATACAGTTGGTGAGTTATGAAACGCTTCGAGTACACGCCCTGATCAATATGGCGGCCGATCACTTAGGCGCAAAATGGTTTGCATGGAATAGAATTGAAGGATTAAAAAGATGGAATCCAGACAAACTAGTTTTTGAACAAGATTTTGAAGTTGAAACAGTTGATCCATTTGGAGATTCTCAATGGCGACAAGCCAATGAATTACAAAGTGGGGAAGAAGTTCTTCGCTATTTTCAAGAAGCAGGCAGTGATATGATTTTGGTCATGGAAGATTTTCATGTTGATCTTAGAATCGAAGATACCAATAAAGCCCATACTCATATTAGACAATTGAGGAATATTGCTTTAGCTAGTCATGAAAATAAAACGCTTATCTTAGCACAGCCTTACCAATTTATGCCACCAGAATTGGAAAAAGACATGCAAATGCTGGTCATGCCTTTACCTACCAAAGAAGATATTGGTGATATTTATGATAAAGTGTGTTATACATATGGTTTTGATGGAGAGGCGAATAAATCTGATAGCTTACTAAATGCAGCACTAGGTTTGACAATCATGGAGGCTGAAGTGGCTTTTAGTCGAGCTTATGTCACCAATGATAAATTAACCGATGATGAAATTCCTATCATTATTGGAGAGAAAGAAAACATTATCAAAAAGAGTGGTTTCCTAGAATACTACTCCCCATCCGCCAATTTCTCAGATATTGGAGGATTGACCAATCTGCTAGACTGGCTCAAAAGACGACAAAAAGCCTTTAACGAAGGAGCTGCCGAGTTCGGTTTGGATACGCCTAGAGGAATCCTATTATTAGGTATACCAGGTACGGGTAAAAGTTTGTGTGCGAAGGCTGTCGCTGCTCAATGGAAATTCCCATTATTAAAGATGGATATGGGTAAAATCTTTGCAGGAATCGTAGGGGAATCAGAAAGAAATATTAGAGGAGCCTTATCGGTTGCTGAAGCTTTAGCACCTTCTGTATTATGGGTGGATGAGATCGAAAAAGGATTAGGTACAAGAGGTGGAGAAATGGACGGTGGTACGAGTTCAAGGGTATTAGGTACTTTCCTAACCTGGATGCAGGAACGCAAAAAGCCTGTTTTCGTAGTAGCAACCGCCAACAATATCGCTGGTTTGCCTCCTGAACTACTTCGTAAAGGTCGTGTGGATGAAATCTTCTTTGTTGACCTTCCAAACTTAGATGAACGATTAGAAATCGTCAATATCCATCTTCGTAAAAAGAACAGAAATCCAGAAGATTACGATTGCTACAAACTAGCAGAAATGAGTAAAGGCTATTCTGGTGCGGAATTGGAAGAGGCAGTAAAAGAAGCATTATTTACCGCATTCGACCAAGATAGAGAAGTAACGAATGAAGACATCCAAGATGCCATCAGACGAACCTTCCCGATCTCACGTACCATGGCCGAAAAAATCGTCACTATGCGTCGTTGGGCTGATGGACGTGCAGTAAAAGCCTCTGCTGGTAAACCAGATAATGTAGAAGTAGAAGGCGGAGAAAAACGAGGGAATAAGTCTAAGCAAGGCTATATGAACCCATTTATGAGAGGTGGAAATAAGTAATTTTATTTTCGACTAAATACTATTGTTATCATCCTTGATTGAAAAAGAATGTCACTGCTTTATTATAAACAACTAATCCCAGAAGGAGATGCCGATCAAGCACTTCAATTGCAGGAGTATGTCAAAGATGCTTTACATCCCTTTCAATATTACCTAGAAGCAGCGATTGAATCCTTGCGAAGCAAAAAAGTAGCTGCCCACTGGAAACATATTGATTTGGAGATCGTGCAATTGATGCCACAAATGAAGTGGTTTCGCATCAAGCCGCATACCTGTGTGCAAGTGTTTGCTGGAAAAGGTTGGTACAAGGTAAGAGATGAAGAAGAAATCTTTGAAACAGACTATTTTGAGCCAATTCGAGTAAGAAAGCTCAAAAAACAGTTTGAGATTACTTCAGATGATTTCCAAATGAATGAGGAAGGCATCTTCATTCGTTTGCCATTAACCGAAGCTTTTCTAGGGCGTGTTCATTGGGGATTCGAAGCTTTTGAATTGGAATTGGCATGGGTAGAAACAGGGGAGGTCAATACAGTAACTACCTATGGAGAGCAACTAGACTTTGAATTTAAGGATAAACAATTATTCCTAGATGCATTTATTCAGCCCTCCACCCAATTGCTTATTAACGGAGAAGATACAGGCTTCCGGATTATTGAACAAATTGACCTCTATCAATATCCCGATCTACAAATTGTCAATTTCGATTTGACAGAAGCAGTTGTTTGTAGCCATACCATACCCAAACTGCCAGAACATCTAGCAACTATCGAGGAATTGGCTATGGATATTCGCCTAGAAAATATCCTCAATTTTGATTATGAGGAGGTGATTGATCCCAATTCTTTAACCTTTGCCATCTACAAAGATAGCTATCGAGAAGATGCCCTTTTCCATACCGTCAATGGAATGGAATTGCGGTTGCATAAAGTAGAAGATCATGAACAGGAAGCCAAAGATCAATTCTGGATTGAATTAGATTTGGTTAATGAATCCTACAAATCAGATGATGACTTTGCCTACTTCTTTGATGAGACGATTGATTCTGTCATGGATGAATATGGGAAAGTCTACAATATTGTATTGCGAAATGAAGCAGAAAGAAGAATTGTATTGGCTGAAAAGTCTTTTATGTTTCTAGATGAAGTCGTTGCACCAAAATATATCCTACCCGCAACCGAATTGATTTTTATTCATGCAGATAGCCGTCCACCAGAGCATCAATTAGAGGTCATGGCTCGATTACTAGCACAACCTCACGCTCACCTTTATCCATTAATGAAAATCTTTGAACCCATTCAGGAGGTTCAATGGGAAGCATTTGAGGAGGCAGACATACAGACTGGTAAGTGGTTATTACTAAAAAATGGGAAACGAAAAGGTTGTAAGGCACAAAGAGATTTTGTCAAAAGAGCATTGGCAACTCCTGACTTTGCCTTTTTGGAAGGTGCGCCTGGATCTGGAAAAACGACCGTTTTACTAGAGTTAATCTGGCAAATTCTACAAAAAGCCAAAGCATCCAAACAATATCCACGAATCCTATTATGTAGTGCAACACCACAAGGAGCCGATCATTTACTACGACAAATTATACAACATCCTGATTTTCAAAAAGAAACTTTCCCACTTCGAGTAGGGGAGTTAGATCGAGTTGATAATGATTTGCGTGTTTTTCATTGGGAAGCCTATACTGATGAAGAAACAAGCCGACCAGAGCAGTTAATTTTGGAGGCAGCGAATTTGGTAGTCGCACCTGTTAAAGAAATGTGGGAACATCCAATGATGCGTCAGTGGTTGACAACTGATACCCATCAGCCATTAAGTCCTTACTTTGACTACCTAATCGTTGATGAAAGCAACGACATTACCTTCCAAGACTTCCTCCTTCCAGCCGTTTTTGCTAAAAAATGGATACTCGCAGGAGACACCATGCAATTAACTCCTTATACCAATAGGCATTCTGTAGAGCGATTAATTGGTAATTTGCGTTTCTCTAAGATGAAAGGGATTCCTGATGCCCTTCAAAAAGCCTGTTTTTACCTAGAAACTTTGTTGAAATATAGCAACACAAGCATTGCTGGTCAAGAAGGAGTAAAGCAAGACTTTCACAATCGCTTTATTCTACCATTACCTGCCGAAGTTTTAGATGCAATGGTCAAGGAAATAGGGGTAAGAATGGAAGAAAGTGACGACGATTATAATGAATTTGAACTAGTAGGCAAAAAATGGATAACCATTTCAAGAGAAAAGTTAAAAGCAAAAGGATGGATGCAAATCTTTTCCCCAGAAGCTTTACAAGAAAATAGATTAGCAGCTCATATTGCTGATTTCATTTTGTTAGATGAGTCTTTGACACATGAAGTACTTGATCTTTTACCAGAATATTTTATCTTTTTAGGAAAAAACTGGCAATACTATAAACATGGATTCCGTCACCTTGCCTTTATGCGACAAGCAAGTCCAGATTTTGCAACAGGAATTGTAAGTACAGATGGAACAATTATCAATGAATCACTAAAAATTGCTCAGTATATCGAAACCATTCTCCATCGAGAAAATTGGTCAAGAATATTGAGTCAAGCGATTATTAGGCAATTTGAACTACAATTTACAAGTAGAGCAGATCGCAATCAAAGAGCAAGACAACTAAAGAGACGATTACACCGATTATTCCCACAGTCCTTAAATATTGCTGGTAAAGTGATACACATTAGTCGTATGGCATTACCATCCCTATTAGAAAGCATTCACAATGGGGTAATTGGTCGATTACGCAGTAAATATACCAGCACATTAACCAAAGGATTTGCTGATGAAATCCTTGAAGGGTTAAGACATAGCAGACTAGAAGTACAACATCGAATGCATCCAGATATTACCCAATTGGTAAGCAAAGTCTTCTATGAAAATACCTTGAAAGATGTACCTGCACTAAGTAATGAGCGAGATTGGGACTTTGATCGGCATGCATCCAGAGTAACTTGGCTCAATACGACAGAACAAGAAATTCCTGTTTTGAAGGAGGAATTACAACATTTCTGCGATTGGGCAAATCAACAAGAAGGGAATTATAAAGTAGCCTGTCTATGTTTCCAACCCAATCAAAAACGAAAACTGTGTTTAATGGTGCAAGACCTTTGTGAAGACAAGACAACGAAGCTGCTTTACCAAAAAGGAAATGTCGATATTCACGTAGGAACGGTCGAAACTTTTCAAGGACAAGAGGCAGATGTTGTTTTCCTCTGTTTAGGCAATCCACAAACCGCCTTTCCAGATAGCCCTAATCGCTTGAATTTGGCTTTATCTCGTGCTAAATATCAACTAGTGATTGTTGGAAAACAAGATACCTTCGGCACACAAACGATTTCTGAGGAATGGCGGGAATTGGTCGAATATTTACAACATTAATATAGTCCATTACTAAATAATAAATAAGGATTCAATCAATGGCATTAACACTAAAGCGAACAGTAGAAATACCAGTTTATCAGGTATATGGCAGCTTAAAAGTAGCTACGGAGCGTACTGATATCCAGGAATTTTTAGAAGCATTAGATAAAGGCGAAATAGATACTCAAAATGATCCATTATCTCGCCAAATTGCTCGCTATCTATTCAGCATGGACTTGTTAGCAGTAGATGGAGAAGGGTGGAGCATTACCGAAACAGGAAAAGGGGTACTAGAAAGCGGAAGATTCTGGCAAAAAGAAGAAGGCTTATACAAAATATGGGTCATCTCGAATGATCCGTTGATTGGTGAACATTTTGTACATTTTGAGCGAGTAAAACCAGAAGTTGCCGAAGAAGAAGCTAAAGAAACAGGTGGCTCCCTGCATCAATTGCCCTTACAAAATTTTATCAATCAAACCTATTCGCTAAAAAGTGGGGGACAAACAGTTGATATTCAAGTTTTAGGGCTAGGAGTCAATGAGGAGGGCTACTTCAGAGGAAATGATTCTGCAAATTTAGAATGGACTTGGTATTCCTCTACAACCGATGAGTCAATTTGCGTGTTAGATGGAGAACTCCGTTTGAGTAGTACAAGAATGCCGATTGATTTACATCATGAAACAAAATTAAGCCAATCACAAGTAGAAGTGCTTCAGGCAGTTGCAGGCGCAGGTAATTTAGAGTGGCATGAAGCCGCAGGATGTATAGCGGTTGGATTTAGTGAGGAATTACCCCCAACAACTAAAAAACGCTTCCTTATTCCACATCTGACGCTTAATGTACCAGAGTCTCCTTATGGTAGATTTGATGAGGTGACTTTGAAAGACATTGCCGTTGTGCCTGCTAATGAGACAGATGCTAACCAATGGCGAGATTGGTTAGTGATGGAGGAAGTACAAAAAAACTACATCCGTCCTAAGCGTTTAGATCAAATGGTGCTACAAATTAACCAAAATGCTGCCTTCAAACATCATGAACTAGATACTTTGACTGTAGAAGATATTTTGGAAAGAACCAAAGCGGACGAAGATAGCCTCAAATCAGAAGCATTTTGGCACCTAGCGGCACCTTATGATTTGGCGGTATAAATGCTATGTATTAAGTTATTTTACCATTATTACTTTTTTAAAGAAAAGACAAAACAATGTCATCATCTATTGTACCAATAAGTAAAACATTCGTTCAAGATAATCGGCAGAAGTTGCTAACCCATTTTTGGGAAAAACAGACGGTCAAACCGCAGCCAGAATTCAAAGAATGGACGCACTTTGCTTTAACAGATATTGAAGCAACGATTGCCTATGCGATTGACCAAGCAGAGGAAGTCATTTGTCTTCAAACCCCCTTTTTTCAAGCAGGAACAGCAATTGAGGAAGCCTGTTTAAGAGCGATAAACGAGCGAAATGTACGCCTTTACTTATTAATAGACCAACGCCCTGACGATCAAGATGTCGTTTCCCTCAATGATCTTAAGGCACTAGCTGGTCAAGCTTTGATCCGATGTGGTGCTTCAGTTGTTGGTACTTTTGTATTGATTGATCCCAAAAAGGAAAAACAGTCTGGCTTTATCTATAACCACCATCTCTTAGATAATGCAGTCGTGAAGCAAAAAGGCTTGTTGACCGCACTCTCTGCATCGCAATTGACTAATTTGTTTGCCTTTTTCTGTCAAACTTTTTGGGAAAAAGCAGGTTTTGAGATTCTTCAAGAAAGTCATTTGGAAATGCCCAAACAAGTAGAGGGATCACCTTTCAATAAGATTGGATTACCTACACCTTATTTTGGTTGGGATGGTATTAATGGCTTTTTAGCTAGAAAATTAGCAGGAGCTACAGATGTGAAAATGATTTTACATCGTATGGATAATAATCAAACGAATCCCTTAAAAATACCTGTAGACAAACTCAAAGAAGCAAGGATTTTATGTACGCTGCAACAGCGTTCCAATGATTTGGTCAAGCAATTAGCAGAAAAAGGGAATCATTTGGAGGCTATTGAAAGCACATTGGCGAATTTTGTTATTCTTGATAATAATGAAATATATTGGCTCCCCATTTTGGATATGGATGCTTATAAACAGGAAAATCTAGTCTATTTATTGAAATTAAACGAAGGTCAATGCAAGGATTTATTAGCTTATGCTAATGATTTGACAAATAAATCTAAGTATCATTTTCATGCAAAGAAGCAATTTCAAGCTGTCGAAGCTCCTTTGTTACTAGTAGATGATTTGTCCAAATCTATTGAGATTAGCCAAGAAGCTGAGGCAGAGCCTGCGATTAAAAAAGTAGAATTAGGTGCTTTGAAAAATCCAGTATGGGATGAATTTATGCCAGAAGAGGACTTGTATGCTTTGGAAGTGAAATATGAAATCAAGTTAGAACCACAACAATTACCACAAGGGGCAACAGACGCACCACTCTACAAAAAATGGATTGCTGCACAAAGTCGATTCTCCAAAACTGTTGATGAATTGGCACAAAAAAGAGATGAATTATACAAGGCAGTAGAAGAAATTCCTGATACCCTAAAATCTAAAATTCTAGGCGGTTGGACAAAAGCCAAAAAGCGACTTATCGAAGTAGATAGCACGATTAAGGAGTTGAAGAAAAAGGATATTGCGGTATTACAAACCGCAGAAGTGAACCGTTGTATTCAACAGTTAGATCGAGCCATTAACGTGTTCAATGAGGAGAATTTTAGTGTGTTAAGTGATATAAAAGTGAAGGAAGCAAAAATAGAGTTTGAAGAAAATCAACAAAAATACAAGAAAGAGGTATCAAAGCTAGAGCAACGTAAACAAAATTTGACTCGTCAGTGGGGGAACATGTATGATAATATGGACATGGACGCAAAGGGGAGTTATCTCGAAAGTGAGCGAAATCGAATGCGGAAAGAATTTATGGAGCAACAAGAATGGAAAGAAGGTGGTTGGGAAGATCTAATGGTTGCTCTACAAAGAGTAGCAGAGCGGCAAAGTAGAGATGGACGAGATGCAGGAGGTGTAGATTTGTTGGTGAAGGAAATGAAGGATATTGATGCACCTTATGAGGAATATTTACAAGGCAATAGCCAAGAAATCAATGTTTTCTCTGACCAGTTGCGAAATATTTCTAAACGATTGGCTTTCATTGAAAAAGAAATGGGGAAGTCATTCACTTCCCAAACCAATCGAATTAGAAGTCAACAATCTAAATTACAAACGGTTAGTACGAAATCAGGAGGCAGAAAGAAATCTTCACTTTCTTCGATTCTCAAAAATCGCTATGCTTCCAATACAGCACTCAAACAAAAAGACAATTCAGCAGAACATGAGGAACCAACAATAGTTGTCAATATTGTTGATTTACCACTTTTTTCTGCTGACTACCCCAATGAATCACTTCCTCGTAGAGGACATCTATTCACTTGGGGAAACAAACGTTATCTAGCCATCAATAGTTGGTCAGAATACGACTGGGCAAAAGAAGACGCTCAAAAACTAGGAGCGATACTTTGTGCCACTAAAGAAGAACCTGTGACAGCTTAATTTTAGCAGTTTCAGATTTATACCAAACTCACTAGGGAATTTGGTGTCATAATCATTTTTTTAAATTAAAGTACTCCTATATTATGAAAGAAGAAAAAATCATCATTGATATAGATGAAAATGGGAAAATCCTTGCGAAGACTGAAGGTATGACAGGTGAAATGTGCATGGATGAACTCAATAATCTCATGAAGGATATTGCAGATTTGGGAAATGCCTCCGTAAAAAAGACGGATGATTTTTATCAGGGAAGAAAATCTGTTACCAAAGAGCAAGTAAAAGCAAAAAAATAATACCATTATTTTAGTATTAGTCTTAAAATAAATCATGAAATATCTATTTTAGGACTAATGCGATACTTTTTTAACATTCAAAACCACACAAAAATGAGTGTAGTTGTCAAATCTTTAACGCCATTTTTGGACTTAAATACCTTGCTAGAAGCAGTAAAACAATGCGGATACGATCTAGTACCTATTGAGGAAGGAGTCCGTTACGAAATTCCACAATTGCGATTTCACCACAAAGCTTGTTTTGTCAAGGACGAATTGGGGCGATTTCAATTTCACTATGATACGGAGGTCAAAGCCAAAGCTCGTACATTCTTAAAATATCTCGAAGAAGCCTATAACGGCATCGTTGACCGAAAGTTGGCAGCCGCTGAAGAAGATGAAGGTGGTGGAGAGCCTACTGATCCAGAAGAAATTAAGATCAAGGAAGCAACCATGAGAGAAGCCATTCGCTTGCAAACACAACGGCAAGCCTACTTGAAAAAGCAACAAGAGGCAATTGAGGAAAGAGCTAGAGCAATGGGATACAAAATACAAAGGAAAACCAAAAATGGTAGAACGCAATTAGTTCTTGTAAAAGGATAATGAATGAGAGAATGCCTACTGATTCACCATTGAGTAAAGTTCCATTTTGCTCACCAAAAGTCGCTTTTATTCCTATTTTAATATTTTATATATAATGAATACTTACCACATAGAACCAACCAGCCATATTTATGGACCAGGCACTCGATTTGTGATCTGGACTCAAGGCTGTTCTATTAAGTGTAAAGGCTGTTGGAATAAGGAAACATGGAGCTTCAAGGAGAATCAGATCATGACCGTTGAGCGATTGATGCATGATATTATGGCTTGGGAAAGTGAAATAGAAGGCGTTACCATATTAGGAGGAGAACCCTTTGATCAATATGAAGAAACTTTAGCCCTTTGTCAACAAATTAAGGCACGAGGTTTGACGATTATGATGTACACAGGTTATGAGTTGACAGAATTAAAAGAGCGAAAACAAACAGACGTATTAGATTATTGTGATATTCTAATCGCTGGTCGCTATGTAGAAGCCTTGCGAAACACCAATTTGCAATGGCGAGGTTCAGAAAATCAACAAGTATTATTTTTAACCGAACGATATAAGGCAGCGGATATGGAGAATGCCAATTATGTCGAAATTCATGTAGAAGCAGACGGAAATATAAGGATGTTGGGGTATCCAGATGATGAATTACTAAAAAAAATATCCTAAGTGATATTTTTAGTCTTTTTTAGCTAATTTTTTCTTGATTTTTGCTAAAAAAAAAGGATTTCTGGAAACTAATTCGACCTAATTTTCCTTATAATATCAGAAGTGCGACGGTAATCAAAGCTAATAAATATCAGCTTTGTAAGGATTAAGTCAGGAGAAAAACGATTTTATTTCTATTTAGAATTACTTATCAAAGTCCTAAACAAAAATAAAGTTTGCTAAAAAAAAGGGATTTTTTGGAAACTATTTAGACTTTTTTTACCTTTATAATATCAGAAGTGCGATAGTAATCAAAGTGAGTCCAACGAGATCCTAACTTACCCTGTGATACTAGTTACTTCTATTTCAATATTTTTTGTATTAAAAATAAAGAGCTTTGTTAGCAATTATACTGCGGTGTTTCGCCGTGGTCGTTGTCAAGCCACCATTACTTCACCAGACACCAATGTCATTCAGCGGCTTCAGCCCCCTATGGATACCTTTAAATCCGTAGTGCGCTGGGTTAGCGTTGCTCACAATTCGGATTTAAAGGTATCCATAGGGGGCACCGCCGCTTACAGTGATTGGCCCTGGTCCTAAGCTTGTTAGTAGCAAAGCTCTATTTTTTTTTCACATTTATATATGCTTCTCCCATGCTACCAATAAATACCTCCCTCATAGATCATTTCCCACCAAAAGATAAGACAGAACAGCAGAAACTTAATACCTATCTTCAGGAAGCTCCATTCGTTAAAGGGCATTGGAAACTTATAAAACAATTATACAAAAAACTTGAAGGGCAAAGTGAACCTATGCCTAGAGCATTAGCCATCATTATTGCTCGTATTGATCAGGCTCCTTTAGTTGAAGATCGTAAAAATCTATATCCTACAGCTGCAACATTGGCTTATATGAAGCGACGAGCTGCCCGTTATTTGCGAAAATTATCCAAAGAAAATGAAGCCATATATGTTGAAATTTGTCTAGCCTTATTTCAGTTACAAAAACAAGCAGTAGATCATGCTCATCAATGGGTTTTACTGAACATTATTCAAGGAAATTCTAAACGAGTTAAACAGCGTCGAAATGGGCGAGGGATATATGCTGCTAATAAAGAAATACCCAATATTTATCGAAAAGAGGACAAAGCAAGTGATATTTGGGATCGCCATGTAGATGATTTGTTGAAACTCTGGCATGGTAAGGTTTTAGCACCAGAAATTTATGAGTTTATTGCCAAAGTATTAATGCGTAATCGAAAAGCTGTACCTACTGTAGCTCCACATCTTTTATTGCCTTTTTTCAATAGTAATAGCCCTTGGTTACAAAGCTTTGCTGCAAAAGCATCTTGGAACTTGCTTCAAAAAGGAGAAGAAAAAAACATGGAAACTTGGGCAAAAACCTATTATTACGCTCCTGCGAACACTAAAAAAGTCATTCAAAAGGCGATTTCCACTCCTCAAAAACAAGGAGAAGCTCCAAATTCTTTTCTAGGACGAATTACCTCATTTTTTACAGGAGAAGAACAACCAAGTAAAAATCAAGTGAACCTTCGCAATTTTGATATGTCCATGTTCGTCACCTATCTGAGTACACTCATTTTCCCTCAATTAGATAATAAAAAGCCGAAAAATCGAGTAGGTGTAGGTTTGAATTTAGTTTTAGGAAAAGCCAGTATGATTCCTTCTATGTTGATTAAGCAAAATTTGGTGGGTATTTTAGCCCAAAATGATTGGCGATTAACGAATTTAGTAAAAAGTAATATTGAAAAGAGCAAACAAAAAGATGTCAAAAGTTGGTTGGGAGCTTTAGATCATGCTTCCGCAGAACAGAAAAAAGTATTTTATCCTGCTTTAGCGAGTAAATATCCAATCCAAAAACTCAGACTTAGAGATGTTGAGCGTTTTGTCATTAATGATTCTCCTTCAATCGTGGATTTTGGTTGGTATTTATTGTCTTTACAAAATGACCCCAAAAATACCATTCGGAATCTTGCCAATAGATTATACTGGCGCAGTATGGCTTATAAGCCTTATAAAAATACAATCCAATCAGAATATGGAGCCAAAGTATTGATTAAGTATCATAGTAATTTCATTACTTGGGCAATTAATTATGGCCGTCCCTTCGATTTAATGAAACATGGACATCCTTTATTTTATGAACCAGCCAAGAAAGCCTTGATCAACGTAGCCCAGCGCAATTTTTACCGCTGGCTGCCTCGATTGAAAAACCTAGAAGATCGGGATGCAATTATTGAAGAGATTAAACAAAGAAATAATAAGCAGACGAATTTTGTTGCTTATCAGGTAGCTCAATGTTTAGTAGATGAAGATGAATGGGTACATAAAAATACCTTAGAATTTCTATTGAATGGTCGATTAAAAGAGAATTCTTTCCGTCAAATAGTGCGAGCTGTTGTCAATCAGTTTTATGCTAAAAAAATCAACCGCTTTCATCAGGTAGTGATGGAGCATTTTGACAAGCATTACCAAAATATTTACTTTGATACCCTACAACGATTAGTGAATTCACGTCCAGATTATATTTATAAACTAGCACCTGTTTTTGATAAGTTGTTCCATAATTTAAATGTAGATACAGTAGTAAAAATGGTCTCTACTACACACAATCGACAATGGGGGATGCTAGAAAAACCTTTTGTTGATTATTTGAAAGGAGCAAATGGGGCAAATTGTTGGGTGAAGATTTTGAATCAATTGATGGTGGAAGAAAAAGATACACTATATAAGCGTACCTTAAACTATCCAGCCGCTAATGAAACACTTAATAATACTAGTGATATAGCGATTTTAGACATTACCCACAGCCCATTAGAAAAACGCTTATTTGAGTGGGTCGAAGCCAATGAAGCCCTTTTTGCACCTGAATCAGAAGCCTTATTACAGGGTTGCGCTCATGCATTAAATAGCATTCGAAAATGGAGTATCGAACGAGCCAAGCAACAGGATTTTGACCTGCCTTTCGCACTTCGATTAATGGAAACTGATGTCCCAGATGCCTTTAAACTTGGTCATTCATTTTTTAAGCGACCCTTAGAATATGAAGGACAAATGATGGAGCGTGTTTTGGCGATGTGTGATAGCCCTCGTCGTGCGGTTCGAGAAGCTGGTTTACAATTGACCAAAGAACAAGAAGCGAATTTAAATCCAGAGCAGCTCATCAGCTATTTATCGGAGCAAACAGATCCTTTTATTCAAAAATATGTTGCGGAATTATTGGTGCGTTATCCAGATGCTCAAAAACGAATGAAGCGATTTGATGAAGCCGTTTTGCGAACTAAAAATAAAGGACGAAAAACGAAGGAATTGGTGAAAGAACGCTTGGAAAATACCCTAGCTGTTGATCCTAAAGCCTTGCTGAGAATGGCTAAAGGGAAGAATAAGAAGGATGCAGAATGGGCAATTTTACAACTCACCAAAATGGCAATTGCTGGGGAAGAACAATTAGGAGACTTTGTATTGAAATAATACCGATGCTTTACTATCTGTCATTCCTACACAAGCTATTCCAAATATATTAAAATAAAAATCATGCAATTAACACAAGCTTACCATCAGCCAAGTACGGCTAAAGCAGATGATAAGGGAATGCATTTTTCCCTTTCGGCGGAGCTTTCACGACCGCCTGTATCGCTACATGCTATGGTGCGAAATAGCCTAGCTTACGCCAAATTGATGCTGGTATTGAGACAAGTGGTGATTGGTGATTGGCGACCGCCACAGAAAGATCATACAGCTTATCAAGAATGGGTGAAAACACAATATTTGAAGGAATTATCCGAGGAAAAGCAAGTTGTACTAGAAAAACAAGCCAAATTAACTAAGGAAAAGCAAGCTTGGATTGATCGCAAAAAAGAACTCAATGCAGAATTGGCTCCACTAAGAAAAGATTTCAATAAAGCGAAACGAGCTTACCGAAATTGGATTTGGCAAACACGAGATGCTCGTCGATGGCTGTTTGATCCTGTGATTAGTGTGCATCCAGATAGTGTGATTTTTGAAGCATTTTCTTTGGATGAGTCGGTTTATGGACGGGTGAGTGTGCCTACAGAAAATCTGGATATTTTTGATGATGTAAAATATGGGACAACGAATATTGACTTTAGTGCAGCTTTGGCAGATGAGATTTACCGAGTTCGCAGCTATCGCCCTGCTTGGCTAAAAGTAGCCTTCGAGCAAGTAGAAGTCTCAACAACGGCTGGTTCACGAGTAGAAAAGAAAATTGATTTACCAGATAGTTGGGTCAATGGTTTTCTACAAGTTCAATCGGCAGCAAGTATGGCTGGTACTTTGGTAACATTGAGTGCAGATACTTTGGCAGAAGTGCTAGGCGTTTTGGAGCGACAAAAAGAGAGAGTGAGTCCACGTTATTTGGAATTCAAATTGGAGAAAGGGAAAAAGCCAAGTATTACTATTGCCCCTTGGAATATCGTAGTTGAAGAAAATGATTATGTATACAATGGAGAAAAAGAAGGTTCCATAAAAATTTGGGGTCGTCGTCGCTTGATGGTTTGGCGAGAAGTATTGCCTTATGCCCAAAAAGTACATATCAAACTTTTAGGAACAGGAATGCCTTCTTATTGGTCAGTTTCCATTGATGGCCATCGTTTTGACTTGGGTTTATCAGGCTGGACGGCTAATGATTGGGCAAAAAAAGCCAGTTTTGATTTGCTAGGAGCTATAGGAAAAGTTGATAAAGCTACTGTAAAAAAGGTAGAACAAGCGTTAATCAAAAAATTGACTGGTAAACCAGCAGACTTTGCAGAATGGTTGGACTTAGAGCAAAAAGTCGCTACTAAAGCTTTACAAGAATTATGTAAGCATGGACAGGCAATGTTTGACCCTATTACTGGCCAATATCGCTGGCGAAAATTACTAGAGCAGAAAATCAAAATCAAGTCTTCTGAATCAGATGAACGCATTAAATATGCAACTAAATTATTTAAAGAAGGAAAAGTCAATTTACTAGGAAAAGAGCAAGATAAAGAATTGACTAAATATACCCTATCTGTAACAGGAAAGAAAGTATTTAAACCTGTTATTTCCCTAGATGCAGATGGGAAAGTGATTAAAGCGGAATGTACTTGTGGTTTTTTCCGAAGCAATAAATTACGTCAAGGGCCTTGTAGTCATATTGTAGCTGGCGTATTACATATAGGAAGTTGATGATAAGCGTGTTTAGAGATTATTTATTTTTTAAGTTGATTGATTTAATTGTTACTAAAAACAAGGAAAAATGAATGAGGTCAAAGAATGGCGCAAAATAATTAACAAATATGGGCGCAAATATTTTGAGCTACAAGATATGATTCAACTTGGTTTTTTGGAGATGGCTCCAGAAGATGCTGATAAACTATTGGAGGGAACCAAGGAAGTTATTCGCCTAGACAATAAGATTCGGAATAAAGATCGACAAATTCATGCTTTAGGAAATATTGAGGCAATGCTCAAGGAGATTCGTCGAAAGCGAATTGAGCGGGTCAAAAAGGAACGAGCAGAACGGAAAATCCGAAAAGCAGCAGAGAAAAAAGAACGACAAGCAAAGGAGGAAAAACGTCGATCAGAAACGCCGCCTTATCTAGGAGATCAGGTTTCGGCTGGTTTGAAGTTTGAAGGAGCTAATCTTGAAAAGTTGAAAAAATGGGATTTACCCCCCATTCACAATGCTACCGAATTTGCTGAAGCAGTTGGTATAACTACAAAACAAGTATCATGGCTGTCTTATCATCGAGTTACAGCGCAAACAGACCACTATAGCCGTTTTCAAATTCCTAAGCGAAAAGGCGGATTTCGTACCATCGCTGCACCCAAACCTTTATTACGTAAAGCCCAATCTTGGTTGCTAAAAAATATACTAGAAAAAATTCCTGTTACCGACTCTGCAAAAGCATTCCGTCCCAATTGCTCTGTAGCAGATAACGCTAAAGCGCATCAAGGGGCAGGTGTTTTAGTAAAAATGGATTTGCAAGACTTTTTCCCTTCGGTCAAATTTAAGCGAGTCAAAGGATTGTTTCAGATGTTGGGCTATAATGAAGGCATAGCCAGTATTTTTGCTTTGATTTGCACAGACGCAGCTCGAATCAATGCCCAGTTAGGAGATAAAAACTTTTATGTCGCACTAGGGGAGCGTTATTTACCCCAAGGAGCCTGCACTTCACCAGCTATTTCCAATATTATTTGTTATCGCCTAGATAAACGCATGAAAGGATTAGCAGATAAATTAGGTTTTAATTATACTCGTTATGCGGATGATCTTGCCTTTTCTCATTCTAATAAAGATCAAGCAGTTAGTCGATTAATCAAATGTGCGAAAACTATTATTTATAAGGAAAATTTTATCCTACATCCTGATAAATTGGTGGTATTGCGACCACATCACCGTCAGAGTTTGACTGGTGTGGTGATTAATGAAAAACCGAATTTGTCTCGTCGAGATTTAAAGCGTTTCCGTAGTTTTTTGCATCATTATGATCGTTATGGTGAGTTTGAAATGTCGAGAAGAATGGGTAAAAATGCGAAGGCTTATGGGAAAGGATATTGGTCTTATTTGAATATGATTAATGCAGATAAAGCACAGCAGTTATTGACGAAGCATCCTTGGTTAAAACAGGCTTGATGCAAGCAGAACAACGATTAGAAATAAGAAAGCCCACAACAGATTTAAATCTATTGTGGGCTTTCTTGTTGTGGTTTTAGTATAATTTTTATTAATCCGCTATAGTGGCAATACATTTTAGCTCAATAGCAATGGGAGTAGGGAGACAATTAACCTCGCAAGTAGTGCGACAAGGTTGATTTTCCTTGAAATATTCGGCATAAAGGCGATTGAAAGTATGAAAATCTCGTTTCATATCGACCAGAAAAACGGTGACATCTACTAGTTGATTCCAAGAAGAACCTGAAGCCTCCAAAACTGCTTTGACATTCGCAAAAACAGAATGCACCTGTTGTTCAAAATCAAAAGCTTTGTAATTCCCATTTTTATCCAGTTCCAAACCAGGAACCGTCACACCTGTTGCCACATCTCTAGGACCAATTCCAGATAAAAACAATAAATTCCCCACTTTTCGGGCATGAGGATACAAGCCTACTGGTTTAGGAGCTTGATTGGTATGTATAATGTCTTTTTCTTTCATGGAATATAGTTCCAAATTTGATGATTGGTTTATCTCACTCTTAATTTTCGTCCAACTCTCAATGTTGTTCTAGTAGAAATTCGGTTTAGTTTACACAATTTACGAACAGAAGTTCCATGACGACGAGCAATCGAAGAAAGCGTTTGCCCCTTTCTTACTGTATGGTATTTCTTTGAACTGCTAGAACTAGAACTAGAACCATGTGAGTGTGAATGATTGTGTCCATGTGCAGATTCGTAAGGATTGGAAGAAGTGAAATAAGATTTGTTAACAACAAATTTATTGCTTAGTAAACTATTGTAATTGAAGTCGATTAATTGACGTGGGTTAATTGGATGTCCTTTGTATCTTACCTCAAAATGAAGATGTGAACCTGTCGAGCGTCCAGTATTTCCACCTAATCCAATAACTGATCCTGCTTCTACATCATCGCCTGGTTTTACATGTAATTTTGACAAGTGAGCGTAGAATGTTTCCAAGCCGTTGAAGTGTCTAATGACGATGATATAACCATAAGAACGAGAATATTGAGCAATACGTACTTTTCCTTTGAAGGCAGACATTACGGGATCTCCCGTATTCAAGTCTAAATCAATTCCATTATGATGTCTTCCCCATCTTGGCCCAAATTCTGAGGTAACTCTTCCAGCAATCGGCATGACAAAACCACCAGCTTGACCATCTGTTAAAATAAATTCTACTTTTTCAGGTAAATAACGTACATCAAATTGATAAGCGTGGATTTTACTATTGTGCCAATTATGATCATAATGGCTATGACAAGGAATGGTTTCTGCACCTGAAGTATTGGTCATTAAGATTTTGTACATCCCTTTCTCATCATTATGTAAATCAGAAGTATAATGCTTATGACCATGTGTATTTGGGTCATAGCTAGTTGCATAGCTAAAGACAACGCCTGGTTGCGTAAGATCTGTAGCTTTATGATTAGGGTCACGATTAATTTTAGTCGCTAATTGTACTTCTTGAGTTGAAGCAGGTTTGCCATTGACATAATACTCTCCATCTACTTTACGAATATCAAATTTTTGAACTTCGCTAGAACTAGAAGCCGCTGCATCCGTACCTTTATTATTTATTAAATCTTCAATTTGCTTGGTCAGTTCTTCATTACTTGCTGCTGTTTTTTCCACAAAAGTACCAGCTTCGATAGCTTGTTGCTTATTCCATTCTGCTTCAGTTAGACCATTGATGTATAGCACACCATCAACAATCATTCTTTTTTCTTTTACTTCAGTAATGACCTCTTCCAAAGCGGTATTTTCTACCTCATCAGCTATTCCTTTAGTTGCTGCTGGAAAAGCTTCTGCCGTTTCAACAACAGATTCTGCTAGTAATTCCGCTCCATCATAATCCGCAGCTACTTTTCTTTCCACCAATTGACCATTTACATACACTTCCTGTTTAACGATCTTTGCCCCAGGACTTACTGGCGTGTCACTAAAAGAAGTAACTTGGGTCGAAACAGGCTTAGGACTAAGTGCTTGATTAGGCGTACTAGTTTTTTCTGTTATGGCATTAGTACTAGGTGGAATATATACAGAATACTTTTCTTGAGGTGCTGTTGTTTCAGGACTAGGAGCTACTGTCGGTTTGATTTCCTCTGTTGCAGTTTGCTCCACTATATTCGTATTTTCTATTGTTGGTTCTTTTTCTTCAACGAATCCTAGTTCTGGTAATTCATTTTCTGTATAGCTTGGTGTTGCTATTATTTGAGGTTGAGGAGTAGGAGAGATTACCTCTTCTACTTTTGTTGGCTCTGTTGTATCCGTATTAGAAGGAGTTTCCAGTATGTTATTATCTGTTAGTGGGTTATAAATGACCCCTAGTTCTGGTAGCTCTTCCTCTTTATATGTTTCTTTACTAATGACTGGAGCCAAAGTATTATTTTCTTGTGGACTTATTGCTTCAACAATTTCCTCTGATTCCATTGTTGGGGCAACAATATCTGGACTAGTTGTTTCCCCCTTATCTGCTTTGGGGATAACTTCATAGCCCATTGCTTCTACTTCGTCATCTGTTAATGGGCGATCATCCCAATGCCATTGTCCATCAATGATTTTTAGACTAGGATGCTTTGTCGCATCAGTAGAAGGCTGGCTCACTTGATTGCCTGTTGTTGACTTATAACCAAATTGTTCAGCCTCTTTATCTGTCATCAAGCGATTACCTCGAAAATATTGTCCATCAATAACACGAACACTTTCCGTATTTTTAGCTTGAATTCTGGTGAAGCTTCTAGCAGGTCTGGTACCTGTAGGTGCTGCAATATCTGGGATAAAACCTGAAGAGGAGGGAGTCGTAGATAAGAAAGTACTAGGATTGAGTGGACTTTCTTTATCAAGTAACTTTCCTGTTTTGATTAGTTTATCATTGGCTGCTTTAAAAGAATTTTCTAGTTCTTCTTCTAAAACTAATATGCGAACGATTCGAGGATCATTAGAAAAGTTTTCTATGGTGTGTTTATACTTTAGTCCAAATTTGACCAATAAGTCTTCTTCTGAATCTACTAATAAAGTGTCTTGTGGACTTTCTTTTTGCGCTGATTTATCTTTATGTATATCTATACTTTGAAAATCTGTACTGATGAAATCATCATAAGGTACTGTTGCATAAACAGTATTGTATTGTATAATAAAGATAAGCGCAATGAAAAGCGTATATAAAGAGATTATTTTTTTTGTATCCATTTTTTGCATATTTGGTTAAGCAAATACAGGGAAACCAGTGTAAAAAATACACTATACCTCTATTGCAGTACACTTAACAATTAGTACTATGCAAGGGCAGTTGTATTTTCTTTTTTCATTTCATTTCTAGAGCACTCCCTGAACATTTTTCGCTTCCTACCTTTTTTTGGGCATTGTAAAATACTCATCTATTTTTATTGGTATTGTTGTACCATTAACTAGTGTAAAATGGTCAGCGACAAACCAATAAATAAATTGTTGTTGATTGTTCCTTAAATATATTTTGTTTTTGCTAAAACTATCTGGCAAAGATAGTAAAATATGTGAATGGTTCGGAAATATGGACTAGAATAAATCTAATATCATCTATAAATTGACAATAAATAGATTTTGTAATTAACTGCTTATAATTGATTTGAGCTTATGAAGAAAAAATGAAGTAAGAAAATAAAATGGGTGTAAAAAATTGATTATTAATCTGTTTAGATACTCATTTTGATGAAACTTAGGCAAGGTGACTTTGAGGCTTAAAATAGACAACAAATATACAGCTTGTCATCAAAATTTCCTTCAATAAATAGCCAAAAAACGCTTTTTTTCCTAACTTCATCATTAGGAATAGTAAAAAAATAAATTTTATTTTGATTGATAAATTTGCCCCTATACTTCGTTAAAAAGCCTCGCTAATGCCCTGCATTACCTACGTTTTTTGCCTCGTCTAGTGCCAAATTTCCCTAATCAAAACTAGTACTTATTTTTCACTTGTTCCTTACACACTTAGGACAAAAATAGAGACTATGAAAAATTGGACAAAAATGCTAAAGGCGATGGGACCTGGATTACTGTTTGCTGGTGCAGCAGTAGGGGTATCGCACTTGGTACAATCTACAAAGGCAGGAGCAGCTTATGGTTTTGGTTTATTGTTGGCGGTTTTGTTGGCCAATATCATGAAGTATCCTTTCTTTGAGTTTGGCACTCGTTATTCAATGAGTACAGGGGAAACTTTGATTGATGGATACGCCAAACAGGGCAAGTGGGCTTTGATTGTATTTATTTTGGTCACCATAGCAACCATGTTTACCATCCAAGCAGCAGTTACGGTGGTTACGGCCGCTTTAGCCATCAATTTGTTCAATGGTATCCTATTTGATTTGTCGATTTGGCAATGGAGCACAGTAATTTTGGTGATTTGTTCAGGAATTTTGCTGGTTGGGCGTTTTTCTGTTTTGGACAAATTGATGAAGGTGGTCATTATTACCTTAACCATCACCACGATTATCGCTGTACTAGCCTTACTTTTTTTCGGACAAGTAACCACCAGTCCTGAATTTCAAACGAGTTTTAATTGGACGCAGAAGGATGTCATTTTTCTAATTGCCTTGATGGGTTGGATGCCTGCACCATTAGATTTATCGGTATGGAGTTCGATTTGGAGTTTGGAGAAAAAGCAAATTAACCCAGAATCGAACCTAAAGACCGCTTTATTTGATTTTAATGTAGGGTATATAGGGACGGTTTTCTTGGCGATTTGCTTTGTGACATTAGGAGCCTTAACTATGTACGGTACTGGAGAAGAATTATCTCCAAAAGGAGGGGTGTTTGCAGGGCAGTTGATTAGCATTTATACGAAGAGTTTGGGGGATTGGGCAAAACCAATTATTGCCATTGCTGCTTTCACCACTATGTTCAGTACCACCCTTACTTGTCTGGATGCTTTTCCTAGGGTTTTGGGTAGAACGACAATTGTTTTATTGCCCCAATATGAAGGGAAACACAGCCGTAAGCTTTACTGGTTCTGGATTGGCATCATTATTACAGGAGCATTAGTTGTCCTAGGATTTTTGATTACCCAAATGGGGGTGATGATTAATATTGCTACGATTCTTTCTTTTCTAGTAGCTCCTTTTTTAGCCATTTTGAATTATTTATTGGTGACAGGTAAGCTGATGCCAGAGGCAGATAAACCACCTAAATGGATGATTGTATTGAGCTGGATAGGGATGATTTTTTTAGTTGGGTTTAGTATTTTATATTTAATTTATATGTTTGTTTAAAAAGAGCTTATGGATTATGCTGATTTTTCTGCTAGAGATTTACAAACTCGGTTTAATCTTTCTTTCAAAGCAACATACTTATGGAAAGAAGTGGAAGAAATTGTACCAAGTGATTGGTTAAAATCAGCCCTAAACAAAGCTGAGGCAGTTGGTTTTAGTAGTGAGAAATCTCGTTCTGAGCGTTTAGTGACTCCTATTTTATTAGAGATGAGTGAATTAAATAAACACATTTTTACCATTTACTCAGGAGAAAATTTAGTAGCAGATGAAAAAAAAGGCTTGAATGGAGAATGTGATTTTTTATTGTCTTTTGGAAAGATTATTGCTTTTATTACAGCACCTATCTTTTGTATTACTGAAGCTAAAAAACAGGATATTGAAAAAGGTTTGATACAATGTGCTGCTCAGTTATTGGGGGCTAAAATATTTAACGAGCAAGAAGGACGCAAAGTGGATGTATTATATGGATGTTCTACAACTGGTATAGAGTGGTGGTTTTTAAAACTAGAAAATGATACTATTACCATCGACCGAAATCGCTACTATATACAAGAATTACCACAATTATTGGGGATTTTACAAAACATTATTAAAGAATCAGAAAAATATGCGCCTACCACCTAAAGAATACGAACAGTTTTCACAGCTTTACAATCGTTTATTGTATTTCTGTGCCGAAAAAGCAGATATATTAGCCGAAGGGATCACTTTGAAAGATTGGGGTTGGATGCCTTGGGAGGCAAAATTGGATACCCGAAATCATCTTTATGAAAATCCCTTTATGTTTTATCAATTTGTAGAAGAAAGCCGACCAAGGTTATCAGAAGAAGAACGAGAGATCATTTTTGATTTTCAGCAATCTTTTGTCAAGAGTGATTTTTATGTGGTCAACTATGGAGCCAAACATGCTATTTTTATTAGTAGTAAAGAACATGTACCATATGGCGTTTTAGCTTTGAATCGACCTTTTGAGGAGGTGATTACTGAGAAGCTACCCACCATTATCATCACCGTATTATTGCCTTGGAAAGGGAAAATTATATTTGATGGAATGATTGAGCGATTTGCAATTGTTTTTGGTTCAGGAATCAATTCAAGTGTTCGACGACTGTATACAAAAGCTACAGCAGAACATGGGATTATTACTTCGATATAAATAATATACGAGTAATTATCATTTTATCGTTGTTGTTTGATGACTACATCAATAGGTAAATCTATAATTCTGCCTTCTTTATAGGGTACAATTTCTGTATTGTGATAGCCCATACGCCTCAATTCAATCTCATACGATCTGGCACTATCAATATAGGTATGTTCCTTACCTACTAAATAGATATAGGTTTCTTTATTGGTTTTAATGACCTGATATTCTCTTTTTATTGCTTCTAAAAAGCTACTATTCCTAGGAATAGAATGGTCAAACTCACCAATTTTAACTTTAAAAACAATCTTGATTTCTTCCTTAGATTTACTTTTGCTCTTAGATTTGATTTTGTCCAATTGATCTAACTTCTTGTCATCAACTATATCGCTTACTTTATTGGCTTCATCTGCCGTTATTGTTGATTTTACTATGTTTTCTTTATTCTGATTGGTTGTTATTGTAGGAGCGATTGTATTTTGTTTTTGAGGATTCGATTTTATTTTGGTTGTAGAAGTATAGGAACTGGCCTTTTTAGAAGGAGGAGTTATAGTAATATTAACAGTTGCCGCTTCCTCTGATGTATTAGAAACATTTGGAGGATAGTTGATCAATTTTCCTGTATTCTGTTCAGTTGATTTTGGCAGGGACTCATCCGAAAGATCATTTTCCAAAATAGTTTTTTTAGTGGTTGGATCTTCAACAGGAAAATATAAGGTGAAGTGAAATACCTTTACCTCCTCATTACTGGTGGTATTAAAAGTATCTATTTCACTACCATACTTTAAATTAGTGGCATACAAAGTATATTGGTGATTGCTCTCCAATTCTTTGAATGCAAAATTTCCATAAGGATCAACCACATAGACTGTATCCTGCGTATTATTGGTAAGATCTGATAAAATCACATAAACGCTGTCTAGCTCTGCTTTTGTATCTGCATCTATTACAATCCCCTTTGCATATATATGGTTATCCTCTTGACCAAATGCATTTTGGTGTCCAAATAATACACCACTAATTAGTAATATTATATACAATATAACTCTAATCATCATAATAGGGTATAATTTGATAATGTCGCACAAAAATAATACCGTAATGAAAGTAAACGGGTAAGTTAGAGGCTCAGGAATAGGATAAGAAGTGGTTTTATAATTTGTATATCAAGGCTTCTAGGAGAATTTATTTTTACCTAAAAAAAATAAAAATTGTTTTTAAATTAAAATAAAAATGCAAATTGTACACTTTTAAATACATTATGTGTTTAGTAATATTATGGCTATACTAAATGTTTTTTATACCAATGCTGAAATACTAACAATGACCATACCGATAAAGCACTATCAGCAGGATTTTTTGAAAATAATTGCTTTAAAAGTTGTTGAATTGCATTATTATCGAAAATATTTTGCTCCATGATGAATTTAGAACTCAAATATTCTGCTGTTAATAGGCTTTTCAACTCATTTTGTAGCCATTTTAATAGAGGAACATCAAAGCCATGTTTAGGACGTTGATACAATTCTGTAGGCAAAAGTGGACGGAAAGCATCCTGAAGTAAACGCTTCTTGTATTTTTTATTGATTTTGTAGGAGCTAGGTAAGGCAGAAACATATTCGACTAAGTGGTGATCTAAAAAAGGAGTGCGAACTTCTAAGCCATTAGCCATACTCATCATATCTGTTTTATGGAGCATGTCTCCTACCAAGACCAATTGTAAATCCGTATACAAGACTTCATTGAAATCTCCATTTGGGTGTAAGCCATTGAGTAGAGTTTTTTTGGCTATTTGGTAATTGTGGAGGTCTATACTGGATTTATGTTTTAATAAAGTAAGTGCTTTTTGAGCAGGGAGAATAGATGCCCATTGCCAATAACGATTCTGCTCACCATTATTGGCTCCAGAAGCGAAACGATGTAATTGCCTAACAATATTACCCATTCGATTGGCTCTGGACTGAGGGAGTAATTTCCACAAAGGCGCACCTAGCTTGACCCCTTCCACCAGCATTCCCCCTTGTCGAATTCTAAATTCTGCAAGGTGTTTATTATAACCTGCCAGTAATTCATCTCCTCCATCACCAGACAAAGCCACCGTTACCGCCTTTCGAGTATGTCGGCTCAAAATATGCATCGCTAAAGCAGTTGGGTCTGCAAAAGGTTCATCTATATAATCTAAGGTGGCAAAGAGGTCGGCAAAGAGGTCATCATTACTCAAGGAAAAAACAGTATGTTGAGTCTGGAATTTTTTTGCAACCAATTCCGCATAATAAGTCTCATCAAATAGGGGTTCATCTTTAAAACCGATAGAGAAAGTCTGAAGTTGCTTGTTGTGACGAGCAGCAAGGGCGGTAATGACCGAAGAATCCATGCCTCCACTCAAAAATACGCCTAAAGGGACATCGGAAATCATACGTAATTGAACCGATTCCTCCATTAATTGAATCAAATCTTGCTGGGCTTTTTTATAGCTGGGTGCATTTTGATGATCAAAAATACTAGGATGGGGGAGACTATACCAAGCCTTTGACCCTTGAAACTGATTATCCTTGATTTCTATATAATGACCTGGTGGTAATTTATGTACCTGATCTAAAATACAATGTGGTGAAGGAATGTAATTGAGCTGTAAGTAGAAAAATAGAGATTGATCGTTTATCTTGTGTGGAATTTGAGGAAAAGCGAGTAAAGCTTTCATTTCAGAGGCAAAAATAAAATGTTGACCATCATTGTAATACAATAATGGTTTGATACCCATGCGATCTCTAGCCACAACGATTCTATTGGTCATTTGATCATGAATGACGAAGGCAAAAAAACCATTAAGGTGGTCGAGTATGCCCAAATCCCATTCTATAAAACCTTTTAGCAAAACCTCTGTATCTCCACTAGTGCGGAAAGTATGCCCTTTTTGTTCAAGGGTCTTTTTGATACTAGCAAAATTGTAGATTTCCCCATTAAAAATAAGGGTATATCTTCCTGTTTCTTCTTGAAAAGGTTGATCAGAGGCACTACTTGTATCCAGTATAGATAAACGAGTATGTCCTAATAGCACCTTATCTGATTCCCATAATCCATCACTATCTGGACCACGCAATTTAAGCCTTTGGATGGCTGTTTGCATGGCAGATTTTTCCCTTTCAATAGGGTACTGATAATTATAGATACCGCAAATTCCACACATGGTTTTAATGCTTATGTATAATATAAATGGAGTAAAAGTAATGAACAAAAGTAGCTTCCTCCAAAATATAGATGCGATTCTTTTTAATCCATTACCAATGAATTGAGCGTGTAAAAATATGGAAATATTTCTATTGCTACTATATGCAGGGCTATTTGCCTTTATAATTAGTCGATGTCATTTTTTTAAATTGACAGGACTAAACAAGTGCTGGATAGTATTGCTTTTTGGGCTTAAAATCGGAGTAGGTATTGTTTATGGGTATTTGCACCTGACTTATTATCGTGGAGGAGATACTTATGCTTATTTGGATTGTGGTCATATCATTGGTCAAACCTTTTGGACCAATCCACTACACTTTATAAGATTGGTTTTTGGGAAAAATGGTGGGCAGATGCCCGAACATTTAAGCCACATTATTAAACAATTAGGGACTTGGGTAGATACAAAAACCTATATTATGTATCGTATTAATGCCCTACTTAGTTTAATTTCGGGTGGTTTTTATAATGTACATTTAGTGTTTTTCAATTTCTTTGCCCTTATTGGATTAGTTGCAACTTATAAAACACATTCCTTTTTACAGGATAAAAGACTTGACTTATTCCAAAGTATTTTTTGTAGTATCATTCTATTTTTATGGCCATCTACCATCTTTTGGGGATCAGGTTTGCATAAAGAGGCCCTAAATTGGTGGTGTATAGGGGGGAGTTGTTATCATTTATACCAATTTGCACAATTAAAGCAACGCAAATATAGACACTTATTAATTGTATTGATTTACTGGACCTTATTGGGCTTGATTCGGCCGCATATGTTATTGTTACTTTTTCCTGTTTCCTTTATTTGGTTATTGAATCAATGGCAGCCACATTTTATACTAATTAAATACCTTATTTTTTATATGTTTGGATTGTTTGCACTTCATATAATAAGTCAATTACATCCACAACTTAATTTTTTTGCTCGTCTGGCTTATACTCAATATGTTTTTGTGGTGTATGAATGGGGGGATAGTGATCTACCTCTACCCCTAATGGAACCTACACTTTGGGGCTTTATAAAAACCTTACCTACTGCTTTTTACAATACTTTGTGTCAACCTATGTGGAATAAAGAAGCCAGTATTTTCTTAAATCTAGTAGTTTTAGAAAACTTATTATTATGGAGTGTTGGAGTTGTAGCTTTATGGCGTTGGAAAAATTATTTTCAATTCTCTCCAAAAGAACGCAATTGGTTTTGGTTTTGCTTATTTTTTGCCTTTTCTATTCTATTATTTAGTGGAGCGATTGCAGCGAATATAGGAGCTTTAGTACGCTATAAATCTATAGCTTTATCCTTTTTATTACTAGGGTGGGGGATGGTAATTTATCGAAAATGATAGGCTTATTAGTGGTTATTTACTAGACTTTAGGATCAATTGTAGAATGCCTAATAATTGTTCTGTATTTTGTATATAATAGCGATCTAGGTCTATGGTTAATACCTCATCTTTAAGCTTCAGAAAACGCCATTCTACCCCTGTTGTAGAACAACCATATACCGTTTTATTGAAAACAGGTTTACTTTCTTTATTGAGTATTTGAGCGGCAATTAATTGAGCAGCACATTGAATCGTTCCACCTTCAATATCATTTTTTTTAGCCTCTACAATGGCAAAAATAGGAGCTTTGATAAAATCTTGAATCTTGCTATACGATAAAATAAAATCACATTCTCCATTGAGTCCAGCAGTATCATCTACATCCAGATTTAGGCCCGAATAGATGGTAAAGGAATTATTATTTAGAATGCTCAATTCTGTCAAAACAGGAGAAACCAATCGTTCTGAACGAGATTTTTCACTACCAAAACCGATTTGCATGGCTCTTTGGATGGCTTCCTTTAACCATTCACTAGATTGTATAGGTTCAGGATCATCAAATAGATGATTGGCTTTGAATTGTATACCAAATTGTTTTTCTAATGTCCTAGCGGTAAATTTGGTGTAAGACATGGGAAATGGATTTAGGAGTTGTTTTATTATTACTTGTTAAAATACAAAGTTTATCCAAAAGATACAAACAGAATAAAAATAAGCTAACTAATCCACCAGTTCACTAGAAAACTGTGTATCATATAATTTCTTATAATGTCCATTCAAAGCCATTAAAGTATCATGACTACCTAATTCTATAATTTCTCCCTTATCTAATACCATAATTTTATGTGCATTTTGAATGGTAGATAAACGATGAGCAATCATAATAGAGGTTCGATTTTTCACTAATTGTTCTACAGCTCTTTGCACCAATAATTCCGTCTCTGTATCAATAGAAGAAGTAGCTTCATCTAGGATCAGAATGCGTGGGTCAAATACCAAAGCACGAATAAAGGAAATCAACTGCCTTTGTCCTAGAGAAAGTGTAGCTCCTCTTTCCATCACCTGATAATCATACTGATTGGGTAATTTTTGGATAAACTCATGTGCTCCCATCATTTTTGCCGCCTGTATTACTTCCTCCCGACTAATAATTGGATTTCGCAAACTAATATTATCATAAATAGACCCAGAAAAAAGAAATACATCCTGTAAAACAAGCCCTATATTACTTCTAAGGGAGTATAAATCATATTCCTCGATAGGTGTATCATCAATTTGAATACTTCCTTTTTGAATATCATAAAAACGATTGAGGATATTGATGACAGAAGATTTTCCCGCACCAGTTGCCCCAACAATCGCTAGTGTTTCTCCTGCTTTTAGATCAAAAGAAACCCCTTTTAAGACAAAATCTTTCTCATTATAAGCAAACCAAACTTGATCAAAATTAATATGACCTTGAAGCTTATTGGCAGACAATGGACCTTCATTAGCAATGACTTCATGACGATCTAAGACAGCAAATATACGCTCAGAAGCAACCAAACCCATTTGTAAAGTATTGAAACGATCTGCTATCACTCTAAGTGGGCGGAAAAGCATATTGAGGTAAAGAATAAAAGCAATGAGGGTTCCTAAACTTGTTTGATGGCCAATGACCAAATTAGAACCAAACCAAACTAATAAGCCTAGTGTACTTGCTGAAATAATCTCCATTACAGGAAAATAAATAGCATAATATAGAATAGATTGAATATGTGCTTTCCGTTGACGGTCATTAATGGCACTAAATTTTTCCATTTCTCGTTTTTCTGCCGCAAATAATTGGACAATACTCATACCTGTAATGTGCTCTTGCAAAAAAGCATTCATTTTAGAAACCTCTGTTCGCACCTTTTGGAAAGAGCCTTTTACCTTCTCCTTAAAAATATAGGTACAATAAATGATAATAGGAAAGGGGATCAAAGCGATAAGCGTAAGTTTCCAATCTACATAAAGCATGAAGCAGATGACCGCCAAAAGACGGAGTAAATCTGCAATGATGGTAATCAATCCTTGTGAAAATATATTATTAATCACCTCTACATCACTAATTGCTCTAGTAGTAGAGGTGCCAATAGCTGTATTATCAAAATAGCGGAGTCGGAAATTGAGGATGTGATCAAAAACTTTTTTTCGGAGATTTTTAATCACAGATTGACCAAGCCAATTGGTACTATAAACAAAACTATAGTTTAAACAAGCTTCGATGGCAAGTATAAAAATCAATAAATAAATCATATTGACTAAACCTTGACCATCACCTAGTAAAATATAGCGGTCTACAGTCAACTGAATCAAGTAAGGACGAAGTGGAGAGATAAGGGCAATAATGATGGCCAAAATAGTGGCGATTACAAAGGTCAATTTAAATGGACGAGCTAGGCGAAGCACTCGTTTAAATAATTCCCAATCTAGTATATTTCCTGTTTTTTGCTCCATAGTTCTAAGAACAGCTTTTTTAGCTAAAAGTTCTATTTGGAAGAGGGAAATACAAAGGATATTTTAATTGATATGATTGTACAAATCATATATTATGATTATCGGCATAAAAATTGTTTTGTCTATAGTGTGTAATGTAAATGACAAGGTAGTATATTTTTGATATGTATAGCGAAACTTGTTAATATCTTCAAATCTATTGAAATACTGTTTATGTTTAATTGTTTGATTATTAGTTGAATGGCACCCTCCTTGATCTACTCTTACCAATTTTTCCCGTTACCATCCTTGACTAATATCAGGCTAGTTTTTTAACACAATTGGAATCTTGGGGACGAAATACACATAAGTTTCTTTATCTTGTGACAATATTGTGATAGTTTGCGTCATAGAATTGTCTTTTGAGGATATTTGAGTATGTGATGTCTCATTTTTTGTAGAAAGTGACTAATTAGATGGACAAAATGATGTACTTATTCAAATTACTTATGAATAATTGAAACATAATTTTGTTGCAGTTGATGCTATTGAGTGAAAAAACTACTTTATAAATTATTAATAAGTTAGGCATCTAATTACAACACTTACAATTGCCCCTTATTATATGATTTTCCTATAAGATACCCTGCTATTCCTATTTGCCACACTGATATTTTGTCAAATTTTTATTACTGCCATACTGAGAATTGAAAAATAAGATACTTTTCAACATGGGCTTTCTATGTCATTTTGTGGCATTAAAGAAAGGCTTGTTGAATTTTGTCTATGCTTATTTTATATAAACAGGTCTATTGCCCTAGGCTAAGTTGAGCTAATTGGTCAATATAGACTTTAACTGATTTTTGTTTGTTAAGATAACCACTGCAACTCGCTCATGATACTGTAACCTAATAAATAATAGCGTTTTATACTTGATGAAAAGGAGCAGTATATAATTGATGGTGGAATTTATCTAACCTAAATATACTTATAAATGAACCAAATATTTACCTTCAAAAAAATGTTACCAGACATTAGGAAAGGAAGTAGCCGATTGCGGTTAGCTGCTTTCTTACTGGCATTTGTTTGTTGTGGACTTGCATCTGGCAAAATACAGGCGCAAAGTTGTGTGGGAAGTAATGATATAGGGGGAATCGTCTATAATGACTTTAATGCTGATGGTGTACAAGGTGCACATGAATTTGGTATGAGTGGTATTACTGTTAGTGCTTATGATGCTGATGGGGTGCCTTATGGACCTGTTACCACAGATGCAGATGGTTATTTTGTATTAAGTGTACCCAATGGTAAAAGGATAAGAGTAGAGTTTGCGGGTTTGCCAACTGGCTATGTCGCTTCTGCTTCTCCTACACAATTTACAACTAGTCCATTTTGTAATTTAACTTTAGGAATTTACCATCCAGACAATTATTGTCAATCCAATCCTGAAATTGTGATCCCATGTTATGTAAATGGTGATCCTATGGGAGGTGGAAATGCTGCTACAGCAGATGTATTGGTAAGTTTCCCATATACCAGCCAAGGGCAAACTAATTCCCCAGAATTAGTCGCAAGAGGTGTGGATATAGGATCTGTTTGGGGGGTTGCTTACCACAAACAATCCAAGAAAGTCTTTACTGCTGCTTTTCTTAAGCGATTTTCAGGCTTAGGAAGCGAAGGTTTAGGCGGTATTTATGTTACTGATGTATCAAATGCTACATCTACCAATACAGCATTGGTAAACTTAGCAGATTTTGGCATTGATGTCGGTACTGTTTCTTCAAGAGATTTACCTCCAGATGTTGGACAAGCTAGTAGAGATGATGATGCCTTCAGTAAAGTAGCTAAAGTCGGGTTGGGTGATATTGACATTTCTGGTGATGGCAATACACTCTGGACAGTCAACTTACATACAAAAGAGTTGATTAGTATTGACATTAGTAATTATATTGCTAATGGCACACCTATTAATGCAAGTAATATTCAACAATATAGTATTCCGAATCCTGGTTGTTCTTTTGATGATCATAGACCTTTTGCATTAGCTTTCAATGAAGGTAGTGTATATATAGGTATGGTGTGTTCAGGAGAAACTTCAAAAAATAGAACAGATTTAACTGCTTCTGTTTATTCTTTTACGCCTGGAGCGAATACCTTCAATCAAATGGTGAGTTTTTCTTTAGATTATACAAAAGGAAAATTAACACAGTTTGATGATGTTGTTGGATTAAGCAATTGTGATCAATGGGAAACTTGGACAGATGACTATAGTGATTTTCACAATACCAATCTAAGTGATGGTATTTGTTTTCCACAACCAGTATTATCGGACATTACATTCGATGTCGATGGTTCGATGATTTTGAGTTTCTTTGATAGAGCTGGACACCAATTAGGACGAGCTAATTATGCGCCATCAGGAACTAATGATAACACATTGAGAACTGGTGTTGCTGGTGGGGATATTTTAAGAGTAGCTAAAGTTGGTGGTGCTTATCAATTAGAAGATAATGGTATGGCTGGCGGCATGATGGGTTGTGGTTTTGGAAATGGTGAAGGTCCTGGCGGTGGTGAATTCTACTGCGGTGATGTTGGAGAAGGTGGTGAAGAGGAAGGGTCTATGGGTAGTTTGGCTCTATTACCAGGCTCTGGTCAAGTAGTCAACGCTTCTTTGAATCCATTCCTAACCAATTCTGGTGGGGTATTCTGGTTGAGCAATGGCTCTGGTGATGTAGAAAGAAAATACCAATTATATACAGATAGCCCACAATACTCTGGTAAAGCACACGGTCTAGGAGATATTGAATTACTCTGTAATCCTGCACCAATTCGTATTGGTAACTTCATTTGGAGTGATACGAATGGTAATGGTATCCAAGATCCAGGTGAAAATGGTATTCCAGGTGTTATTGTTGACCTGTATGATGGAAATGGAAATCCTGTAGGTTCTACAACAACAGATGCAGATGGCTTTTTCCAATTTGATGATAGTAATGTGACTGGTGGATTACAGCCAGGTGAGCCTTATACATTGGCATTGAATCCAACACAGTTTGACCCAGATAATAATGGCTTGAATGTAGGTAATGCAGCTTATGGTGATCCTACAAATCCAAATACAGGAGCAGGAAGCCAGCCAGATATGAATGACTCGGATGCTTTGACAGACAATAATAGTGGTATTGCTACTATTGATGCAAATGATATTCCTTATATTTCATTTACAGTAGGAACACAAGGAACGGTAAACTTTAACCAAGATTTTGGTTTCGTCCCTCCTCCAGGTGCTAATTGCGATGATTTCTTAGTAGCTGTAGAAGTAATTCCTAATCAAGTATGTTCTGGAAATGAAGCAACAATCAAAATTACACACGATCCTGACGTAGGACCTGTGGGCGTATTCTATAATGTAGGTAGTATTTTAACCCCGGCAGAATTATACGAAAATGAATCAAATATCATTGATGCTCATGTAGAGACTGATGGGGTGAGTACAACGACTTCTTTTACCTTTGTCTTCCCAGAAAATACAGGTAATTCTCCTGTACCATATAATATATATACGATCTTAGCACAAGACAATCCAAATATTCAAGAAGGATGTTTTGAAACTGTTACCACAATGGTTGTCGTTAATCCTAGTGTAACAGGAATCATAAGTGATGATAAATCTATCTGTAGAGGAGAAAATACAACATTAACCGCTTCTGGTGGAACTTCCTATTTATGGAGTAATGGAGCTTCTTCTCAATCTATTTCTGTAAGTCCACAAACTACAGAAACCTATTCTGTAACCATCTCCAATGTACATGGTTGTCAGGATGTACAAGAGGTAACGGTAACGGTAAATGAAGCAGATGCTAATGCTGGTCCAGACCAAACAGTTTGTGAGGGTGGACAAGTAACTTTAACTGCTTCAGGAGGAACAAGCTATAGTTGGAGTAATGGCGCAACAACTTCAAGCATTACTGTTAATCCAACTTCGACAACAACTTATAGTGTAACGGTTAGCTCTGGTACTTGTACAGATACAGATGAAGTAATGGTTACAGTAGGTTCTGCTGTGGCAAGTGCTGGTGATGACCAAACGATCTGTAAGGGAGATATGGCTACCTTAACCGCTTCTGGTGGAGGAACCTATCTATGGAATACAGGAGCTACAACTCAAAGTATTACCGCTTCTCCACCACAAACGGCAACCTTTAGTGTAACCGTAACGAATGGAGACTGTTCAGACGTAGATCAAGTAATTGTAAATGTAGAAGATGTTGTGGCTACGGCTAGTAATGATCAAAGTATTTGTGCTGGTGAAGAGGTGACTTTAACTGCTTCTGGCGGAACAAGTTATAGCTGGAGTAATGGCGCAACAACTGCAAGCATTACTGTTAATCCAACTTCGACAACAACTTATACCGTAACCGTAAGTGATGGTGATTGCTCGGATACAGAAGATGTAATAGTAAGTGTTAATAATGCAGTTGCAGATGCTGGCTCCAACCAAGCGATTTGTAATGGAGAGCAAATAACCTTAACTGCTTCTGGTGGAGGAACTTATAGCTGGAATACTGGTGCAAGCACACAAAGCATTACAGTAAATCCATCCTCTACAACAACTTATACAGTAACCGTAACGAATGGTAACTGTACAGATACAGATGAAGTAACAGTAACTGTTGGTGAAGCTGTGGCAAGTGCTGGTGATGATCAATCTATTTGTAATGGTGAGCAAGCAACTTTAACCGCAAGTGGTGGAAGTAGTTATGTATGGAATACAGGAGCTACAACTCAAAGTATTACAGTCAATCCTTCTGCAACGACCAATTATTCTGTGACCGTTTCTAGCGGAAATTGTACAGATACAGATCAAGTAACTGTAACAGTTAATGATGCTGTAGCCAATGCAGGAACAGACAGAAATATTTGTGCTGGAGATGAGGTTGGTTTATTGGCAACAGGTGGTGATACTTATGCATGGAGTACGGGTGAAACAACTGCAAGCATTATGGTCAATCCTTCTTCAACCACAACTTATACAGTAACTGTGACAAGTGGAAATTGTACAGATACAGATGAAGTAATTGTCAATGTAGGAAATGCAGTAGCAAGTGCTGGTGATGATCGTACCATCTGTAGTGGAGATCAAACAACCTTAACCGCTTCTGGTGGAGGAACTTATAGCTGGAATACTGGTGCAACAACACAAAGCATTACAGTCAATCCATCAACTACAACAACTTATACAGTAACCGTTACCAATGGTAATTGTGTAGATACAGATCAAGTAGTAGTTACTGTGGGTAATGCAATTGCCAACGCAGGTACTGACCAAAATATTTGTAATGGTGCAGAAGTAACTTTAACCGCAACAGGTGGAGGTACTTATAGCTGGAATACAGGCGCAACAACAGCAAGTATTACTGTTAATCCTGCTGCAACGACAACATATACTGTAACCGTAACGAATGGTAGTTGTACAGATACGGATCAAGTAACCGTAAATGTAAGTGAAGCAACAGTTAGTCTTGGTCCAGATCAATTTATTTGTAATGGAGAGCAAGTGACATTAACGGCGACTGGTTCAGGAGGAACTTATGCTTGGAGTAATGGAGCGAATACACAAAGTATTACAGTTAATCCGACAACAACGACTGATTATAGTGTGACTGTAACAAGTGGTACTTGTGTGGCTACAGATGAAGTAAAAGTAGCAGTAGGTGATGCGATTGCTGATGCAGGTGATGACCAAACAATTTGTAATGGTGGTCAAGTAACCTTAACTGCAACTGGTGGCGGTGCTTATAGCTGGAGTAATGGAATGAATACACAAAGCATTACTGTGAATCCTTCTGCAACAACCACATATACTGTAACCGTAGCCAATGAAAACTGTACAGATACCGATCAAGTAACCGTAACTGTTGGAGATGCGACAGCGAATCTTGGTCCAGATCAATCTATTTGTGATGGTGAGCAAGTTACCTTGAATGCTGGTGGTACAGGTACTTATCTTTGGAGTACAGGCGCAACAAGTGCAAGCATTACTGTTAATCCTTCAGCGACAACGAGTTATAGTGTGACTGTAACAAACGGTACTTGTGTTGCTACAGATCAAATGACTGTTAGTGTTGGTAGTGCAGTTGCTGAAGCTGGACCAAATCAAAGTATTTGTAATGGTGATCAAGTAACTTTAACCGCTTCTGGTGGAGGAACTTATAGCTGGAATACTGGCGCAACAACAGCAAGTATCAATGTTAATCCTTCTTCAACGACAACTTATACCGTAACCGTAACGAATGGAAATTGTACAGATACCGATCAAGTAACGGTAACTGTAGGTGATGCAGTAGCGAATGCTGGTCCAGATCAATCTATCTGTGCTGGTGAGCAAGTAACCTTAACCGCTTCTGGTGGAGGAACTTATAGCTGGAATACTGGCGCAACAACAGCAAGTATCAATGTTAATCCTTCTTCGACAACGAATTATAGTGTAACGGTAACGAATGGAAATTGTACAGATACGGATCAAGTAACCGTAAATGTAACTACAGTCAATGCGAATGCTGGTCCAGACAAATCTATTTGTAATGGTGGATTCGCTACATTAACGGCTAGTGGAGGTAATACTTATTTATGGAGTAATGGTGATGTAGGAGCTACAATCAATGTTGACCCTACTAGTACATCAACTTATACGGTAACTGTTTCTAGTGGCGATTGTGTAGATACAGATCAAGTAACGGTTACTGTAAATAATGTTAATGCGAATGCTGGTCCAGATCAAATCATTTGTGAAGGAGCAACTGCAACATTGACAGCATCAGGTGGAACAAGTTATCTATGGAGTACAGGCGCAACAAGTGCAACAATCACAGTTGAGCCAACAAATCCAACAAGCTATAAAGTGACCGTATATAATGGTGATTGTTCTGATACTGATGAAGTATTGGTAACACCAACGAAACCAAATGCAAGTGTAGATCCTAAGCAAAATATTTGTCAAGGAGAATCAACTACAATTACTGCTTATGGTGGAGTAAGTTACAGTTGGAGCAATGGCGCAAGTGGAGCGACAATCACCGTAAGTCCTAATACGACAACCAATTATTATGTAACCGTAACAGATGCTAATGGTTGTGATGATATTGCAATCACAAGTATTGTTGTTGGTGATCCTTCAGTAAATGCAGGAGAAGATCAACACATTTGTAATGGGGAAACGGCTGTGTTAAATGCTTCTGGAAATGGAACCATGACTTGGAATACAGGCGCAGTTGGATCAAGCATTTCTGTTACACCATCTTCTACAACAACTTATACTGTAACGGTTAGAGATGCTAACGGATGCCAGGCAACAGATCAGGTGACTGTATTTGTGAATAGCCCATCTGGTAGTGCAAGTGGTGATCAAACGATTTGTCATGGGGAAACGGCAACATTAACAGCTACAGGAGGTACAAGCTACTTATGGAGTACAGGTGCTTCTGGTGCAACAATTTCTGTTAATCCAACACAAACAACAACTTATACAGTAATTATTACCAATAGTGAAGGATGTAAGCGTACTGATGAAGTAACGGTAACTGTAGGTAATCCAAATGCTAGTGCTGGTCCTGATCAATCTATTTGTGCAGGAGAAACCGTGACTTTAACTGCTTCTGGTGGAACAAGTTATAGCTGGAATACAGGACAAAATACAGCTTCCATTTCTGTTAATCCTTCTAGTACAACAACATATACTGTAACAGTTACAGACCAACACGGATGTACAGATACAGATCAAATAACCGTAACTGTTGGTTCTGCTAATATTGATGCTGGTGATGATGTAACAATTTGTGCTGGTGACTGCTACGAAATCAAAGCTTCTGGCGGAATCGCTTATGAGTGGAATACAGGTGAATCAACGCCTTGGTTAACTGTAAGTCCTTCTAGTACAACAACATATACGGTTACAGGTATTGATGCAAATGGTTGTACAGGTGCAGATCAAATTACAATTACGGTAATCGACATCAACACAGGAATTTCTGCTGATCAACAAATTTGTGCAGGAGGTTCTACTAGCTTAACAGCTACAGGAGGTACTTTCTATGAGTGGAGTAATGGTTCAACAGGTGCAACAATCAATGTTAGCCCTGCTAGTACAACAACTTATACGGTTACCATTACTAATGATAGCGGATGTTCTGGTACAGAGCAAGCTACAGTAAGCGTAGTCAATACAATTGCAGATGCAGGAGCTAACCAAACAATTTGTAGAGGTAGTTCTGCTACTTTAACAGCTTCTGGCGGAACAAGCTATCAATGGGATGGCGGACAAAATTCTGCTACGATTAATGTAAGCCCAACAACAACGACAACTTATACCGTAACAGTTACCAATGCTGCGGGATGTACAGATACAGACCATGTAACCGTAATTGTTAGTGATATTGACGGTGGCATTAGCCCAGATCAACATATTTGTGCTGGTGAAACGACAAGCATTACTGCTTCTGGTGGAACTAGCTATTCTTGGAACAATGGTAATAGCGGAGCAAGCATTAGCGTAAGCCCTGCTAGTACAACAACTTATACGGTAACAGTTGCTGATGCTCATGGTTGTAGTGCTACTTATACCACAACAGTACATGTAAGCAATCCTACGGCAAATGCAGGTGCAGATCGTACCATTTGTAGAGGAGATGGAGTTACCTTAACTGCAACAGGTGGTGGTACTTACCTTTGGAGTACAGGAGCTACAGATGCTAGTATTTGTGTAGCACCAGATCAAACGACTACTTATACGGTGACAGTTACAGATGAGCATGGCTGTACAGCAGTAGATGATGTGACAGTAACTGTAAATAGTGCCAATGCAGAAGCAGGACCAGATCAGTCAATTTGTCAAGGAGAAACAGTAACACTAACCGCTTCAGGTGGTGGAACTTATGCTTGGAGTAATGGAGGTAGTGGTGCAAGCATTACTGTTAGCCCATCTTCAACAACAACTTATGTAGTAACCGTTACAGGAACAAATGGATGTCAAGATACAGACTATGCGACTGTAGATGTGAAAGGACAAATTGATGCAGCAATTACTGCTAGTAAGTCTAATATTTGTGCTGGTGAACCAGTAATCTTAGTGGCTTCTGGTGGAAGTAGTTATTCTTGGAACACAGGCGAAACAACTTCTAGCATTACTGTTTATCCATCTTCAACGACAACTTATAGTGTTACTGTAAATAGTGCTTCTGGTTGTACAGGTACAGCACAGCAAGTAATTTCTGTCAATTCAATTAATGTACAAGCATCAGGTGATGGAACCATCTGTCAAGGTGCTTCTACGACATTAACTGCAAGCGGTGGTACAAGCTATTTATGGAGTAATGGTGCAAGTGGATCAACAATTAGCGTAAGCCCACAATCAACCACTACTTATACGGTAATTGTAACAGATGCGAATGGTTGTCAAGGATCAGAAGATGTAGTAGTGACAGTAGAAGATTGTACAGAGCCATGTGAATCATTTGTACATGAAATTTGTGCTAAACCAATTCAAACAGTAAATATTTGTCCAGATTTCTGCTTGCCTAACGGTTGGGAAATCACAACAATTGAAACATTATTTGAATGTGGTATCAAGAATTTAGGAGAATGTATTCAATATACACCACTTCCTGGTTCTGCTGGTTTAACAGAAACCATTGAAGTAACTGCTTGTGTGAATGGAGAATGTGATACCGCAACTATTATTGCTTACATCACAGAATCTGGTGAATGTGAAGAAACACCAAGACCAGTTGCTGTAGATGATAATGCAACATCTAGTGGAGGACGTATTCCTATCAATCCACTAACAAATGACAATGCGGGTGTAGGTAATTTAACCATTACTTCATTAGGACAGCCATCTAATGGTACTGCTGAATTGATTGATGGTACAGTATATTATACACCAAATAATGGATTCTCTGGTACAGATGCTTTCTCTTATCAAATTTGTGATGCTAACGGAGCTTGTGATGAAGCAACCATTCATATTTTGGTAACGCCACCAGATAACTGTAATAATACAATGACAGTTTGTGCGAATCCTGTAAAAGCGATAGAAGTTTGTCCATCATTCTGTAATATTTATGGCGATATTATGATAGATGCGGCACATACTACTTTCAACTGTAGCATCAAATTTATAGGAGATAATTGCATTAGATATACAGCACTACCATTATTCAATGGTATAGATACAATCAAAGTAACAGGTTGTAATACTGCTGGATTCTGTGATACCGCCTACATTATTGTCAATGTACAGGATGGATCTTGTGAGGGTAATGCTGGTATAGTTGAAGGGAAATTAGAAGGAACTAATGAAGAAGTTATAGCAACAGATGAGGTGCCTACAATTAGCGTATCTCCTTCACCCGCTACAGACTTCATTAACCTACATTTCTCAGCAGAAACAGCAGAAACGGTACAAGCTAAGATATTTGATGTAACTGGTAAATTGGTTGATACTGTTAAATTAGATGCTTTGGCAGGAAATAACTTATTCCGTATTCCACTTAATAATTATCCATTAGGAGTATATGTGGTTAATTTAGAGTCGGAATCAGGTATTGAGGCTAGTGAATCATTTATTAAAGCAGAAAGATAATACTATGGAATAATCGACCGAATCAGATTATTTTGATTCGGTCGATTATAATTAAATAATTACGTATTATTTATTTGATGAGTTTAATAGAGAATATAAATGACCTATTATTTTTAAG
>JAHDFT010000258.1 GCA_020628015.1 Bacteroidota bacterium | reverse complement strand
AGACAAAGAAGATTCAGTAGTGATCAAGGGGATTAATAATTGATTTACAAAAGAATTTGTGTTTGACGTAAGATTTGTTCATTCTATTAAAACCCTTATTAACAAGCCCATATATTTCCCCCAAATAAATAAAATCCTTACATTTGAGCCTTTCTTAACCAAATCATACACAAGCAATCATGGCAAAGAAACGACCAACAATGGAGGAGGCTTTGAGTCAATATAAAGTGATTAAAAAATATATGGTGCATTGGGGAGATATGGATGCCGCCAAGCATGTCAATAACCTCAATTATCTCAAATGGGCGGAATCGGGAAGGATTCATTATTTCCAACAAATGGGGATGGATATTTCTTTTACGGCAGCTAATGTCGGACCGATTTTGGGTTGGCAGGATTGTAAATATATTTTTCCGATGAGTTATCCTGATACAGCGATAGTTGGTGTGCGAATAGCCGAGATATTGGAGGATCGCCTTTTGATGGAATGTGCTATTTTTTCTGAAAAACACCAAAGAATAGCGGCTTTGTCGAAACAGAGTATTATTCCTTATTCTTATAAAGATTTCCGAAAAGCCGCTATTCCTGATGGATGGATTAAGGGTATCAAGCAAATCGAAGGAGAGATTACTTAATGGACTAGCCTATAAACTCGCTCAATTCCGAGCCACCCTTATCATCCTGAAGTCTTTGACTTTGGTATTTTTCTGGATGGGAATAAATATAGTTGAGAAATGGTCTAGCACTTCTAAAGGAAGCATTATCGGTATAAATAAGCGTTCCCTTCCTAAATTTAGGTTCAAGGATGCGTAGGAGTGGTAAGTACAAATCATTCCAACCATCCAATAATAGAAAATCAATATTGGGAGCTACATTTTCTTGTAGTGTTTGGAGGGCATCGCCTTCCCTTAAATCAATATAGTCCTCCAATCCAGCTTCTTTAAAGTTATTGGCTGCTACTTGGCATTTTTCAGGGAGCAACTCGGTTGTAATGACCTTCCCACCATTATCCTTCGCTGCCGCAGCTAAATAAAGGGTAGAAATACCAAAGGAAGTCCCAAACTCCACAATATGCTTGTCTTGCCTTTGACGCAAAAGGTCATATACAAATTCTCCTTGTTGTCTGGAAATGGCAATATATGCATCCTTTAGATCTACTGGCTGAAGTGGGCGAAAAATACCTTTGGACAATCCTTTAAAGATGGTAAATCCTTGTGAGGATGCCTCTTTGTGTAATCTGTTGAGTGTTTGATTGATGCTTTGATCTGTGATTTGCTCAAATTTTGTTTGAATCATACTGTTTATTTGTTTTTGGTAATGAAAATTTTTGATTCAATTATTGGTCTGTATTGTTTTTCTAGTACAAATATGCTATGTTTGTATCATTATTGCAAGTAGTCATTATTTTTTTAGCTAGTCAATAAAAAGTGACTAATGTTGAAAATCAGTAAGTTATGTCGAAAGAAAAAATAAAAGAATTACAAAATAATCCTAAAAACATACAAAAATGTCCAGTCACTTATTGTATGCGTATTATGGGAGGGAAATGGAAACCGATTGTTTTATTTTTGATTGCTAGAGGGGTAAATCGCTTTGGAATATTACAAAGAGGGGTAGAAGGGATCAGTAAACAAATGCTGACCAAACAATTGAGAGAACTAGAAGCGGATGGTATTTTAAATCGGAAAATATATGCAGAGATACCGCCAAGAGTAGAGTATTCGTTGACCGACTTAGGGCATTCTTTAATGCCGATTATTGCTTGTATGAAACAATGGGGAGAGGAGCATATGAAAGGCTAATACGGTTTGCCTGAAACTTATATGCTGATTAGTAACAGCTAAAAAATAAATCGACATCTTGTTGTTTAATTTGCTGCTATAATCGTTAGGACGGGTTCCTCGACGATGCTCGCATCGCCTACGTTTTTTGCCTCGTCTAGCTACAAATTAACCTAACAAACATGCCTAATTTATTTTTTGCTTGTTACTTAGAGATACATAAATGTAAATAATAACTATAAATCTTGTACCTTTGCATCCCAACTTTTCTACTGAGTTAACATTACGCACAGCTACACCGATCAATTTAAATTCAATTATGCCATTAAGAATTCACCGTGCTTCAATTGATGACATTCCCGTCATTCAATATATGGCACATATTGTTTGGCCAGTAACCTTTGCAGGAATCTTTTCCCAGCAAGAAATTGACTATATGCTTGAAAGAGAATATAGTACGATGTCTTTAAAACGACAAATAGAAGAAAAAAGACATGTTTATTTGTTGGGGAAATCTACAATAACTGAAAAATACATCGCTTATGCGGCTTATGAATTGGCATTTAAACAAATGGATGAGGTAGCCAAATTACATAAAATCTATGTTTTACCTGATTATCAAGGTAGAGGTATAGGTAAAAATTTGCTTCAGTCTATTGAAAGAATGCTTCGTTTCAAAGGTGTAAAACGATTGACTTTAAATGTCCATCAGCAAAATAAAGCGGTTGTTTTTTATGAGCGAATGGGTTTTGATTTGGTAAAAACGGTACAGAAAACCTTGAAAAATGGCTTATCACTGGATGATTATGTGTACGAAAAAGCAATATTTAAGGTGTAGTGAGGTTAACTAGGTGAATTGTTCAGCAAGTTTTAGATAGATAAGTAAATATATAGATATATGAAGTTCTCTGAAATACCTTACAAGCGAATTGAGGAAGCACAGTTACTCGCAAAAATTGAGGAACAAATTACTGGATTAAAAGCCGCTAAAAATGGTGCGGAACAAATTGCCATTCTTAGTGATGTAGACAAAGTATTTAATGAGGTGATTACCATGCGAATGCTTGCTAAGGTGAGGCATGATAGCAATACAAAAGATCCTTATTACCTCAAAGAACACGAATATTACGATCAAGTACTACCCAATATTGATAAGGCGGAATTAGGTATTTTAAAGGAGGTTTTAGCTTCGCCTTATTATGAGGAAATTGAGGATTATTTTGGGACACAATATATGGTGAATACCAAAATGATTGTTGCTTCTCATAGTGCAGAGATTGTTGAGGAAGAAAAGGAATTGAATGAACTATCTACCAATTACAATAAACTGGCAAGTAGTCTAATGACCACTTGGGAAGGCGAAGAGATACCAGTAATGCGGCTATATTTCTTTCAAACGGATAAGGAGCGAAGCGTTAGAGAAAAAGCCAAAAAGCAGTTGATGGAATGTTCAGCTCAAGTAGATGAGGAAATAGGGGATTTATTTGATAAAATGGTGCAATTAAGGCATCAAGAAGCGGAAAAAATGGGCTATGATAGTTATGTTGAATTGGGTTATGCCAAGATGTTCCGTACAGATTATAAACCTAGTGATGTAGCAGGTTTTAGAGAATTAGTCAAAAAATACTTTGTCCCTATTTCGCTTGAATTAAGAGAACGAAGACGAAAAAGATTAGGCTTAGAAAAACTAGATTTCTACGATGCTGGTTTAAACTTCAAAAATGGAAATGCCAAACCGATTGTAGAAGGAGAGGTGATGCTAGAAAGAGCCAAGCAATTGTATGAAGGACTCTCACCAGACATTGCCACCTTTTTTGAGCAAATGCGAACCCAAGAAATGTTTGATTTAGAAAGTCGGGCAGATAAATTTTGGGGAGCAGGTTATATGATGCCACTTGTAGGTTTAGCTCTACCTTTTATTATGGGGAATCTCAATGGTACGAGCCATGATGTAGACCTCTTCATTCATGAAATGGGACATGCTTTTCAGTTTGAACAAAGTAAAAAAGTAGCCGAAAAAACCTTTCAATACTTTTTCCCGACTAAAGATGCCGCAGAAATCCACTCCACCTCCTTGGAGTATCTAAGCTGGCAATGGCATCACCTTTTCTTTGGAGAAGCAACTGCCAAATACCAATTTAGTAAGTTAAATTCAGTCGTCTTTTTCTTTTTAAACATTTGTCACATGGATCACTTCCAAGAATTGATCTATAAAAATCCCCATTGGACAACCGACGAGCGAAATGCAGCTTATCGACAATTAGAACTAGAATATTTTCCTTTCACTACAGATGAATACTTGCAAGATTGTGCCTATTCTAAGGCAGGTAAAGGCTGGAAAATGCATGGTCACATCATCAATTCGCCTTTCTACTCCATAGATTATGCCTTAGCGACCGTTTGCGCCCTCCAATTCTGGCAAAAATCCAAAGCCGACTTTGAAGGGGCTTGGGCAGATTATTTGCGTTTATGTCAGGCGGGGGGAAGTCAGTCCTTCAACGAGTTATTAGAACTAGGCAATTTGCGTTATCCTTTTGAGGAGGAGGTGATTACCGATATTGTCGCTTTGATCGAGGAGTATTTGGATGGAGTGGATGATGGGGAGTTTTAAAGAGGGTTTTGGGATTGAATTGATGAGCTATTTAGAGGTCTTGGCTGCAATTTTTTTTTGTAGCCAAGGCCGCTCATATAAATGTGTATAGGATTCGAGCTTTGTTTGTAGTTTCTTTTTTTGTGCATCTTTTATATAAGGAGGCAGGTTCATCAAGTCCTTAACTAAGGCAATAAAGTTACCAATTCCTTCTTGATGTGTAGAAGCAATTTGATTGGCTCTATAATTAAACATGTAGAGATTATCTACTTCTCTTTGTAATAAATAGACTTCCTGTGTTTCATAATAAATTTTAATCCGTAGGATTCGACTATCCATATTAAAAAAGCGATCTATCTTATACGTTTCATTATTGAGTAAATCTATAGTTTTGTCATAATCCTGTGTATAAAAATGCAAATTAGCCATATTGTAATTATAAACAGCTTCAGGCTCAGTTGAATCAATTAATAAACGGTGATTAGCTAAAAATTGAGCTACCCAATCAAATTTTTCCAATCTCAAACCTACTGTAACAATATTTTTGATATTAGCTGGTCTAATTTTTCCTTGTCGATATAAGAGTTGATTGTCTATCGCCATATTATATAGATCGAATAAAGATACATAATACTGATTGGCTCCTCTAACTAGATGATAAACACAATAATTTTCTGCCGATTGATAGAATCTATTCAACTCATTTTTGCTAATTTGATCAGCATAATTTTTTAGTTTTTCAAGAAAATCAGCAAAAGTTTCTTCTTTTTCGGTATGTAATATACAATAAAGCATATTATGATAAAGGCTAACAATAGGTATCTGATAGATATTAGAATTGCCAACTCTATTTAGTATATCTTCTGCAAGTGTACGATCAAAATCTACATTTACTACAAAAATCCGATTGATTGAATGATAAATATATTTGAGTCTACTTAAAAGATAGTAATTGTCTAAATCAGCTAATAATCCTTCAAAACTAACCTGTTCCCCACGTACTGCTTGTGTACTGAGGTGATTATTGTGAATGTGGTTGATCTCAAGTTGCTGGTCGAAAGTATTTTGAGAATAGGGGAGGGCATCTAAGCGATTTTGTGCTTCTTTTCTCTTTTGTTCATAGTGTGTATTGAGTTGATACCTAGAAAGGTGAGTCAGTAAACTTTTTTCATGATAATTCGCATCATTAACAACCTTGTCTATAACAATAAATTGTTCAACTAATTCCAGAGTTTTATTTTTTAGAGTACGCATTTTTTGATCTGAATAAGAGGTTTTAGGGTAAACAAATTTAAAAATGACTCTTTCTTGAAGTTTCGTATTATTTTCATATATGGGAGCGCATTTTTTTTTAATAAAATAGTTGACTAATCTAGTAATAGCTTCACTAGTATTAAAGTAAGGGGACTGAGCAAATTTGTACAAACGAATATGAGTTTTTTGATCAAGTGTACGAAGTAATTTAATAAGTTTAGAATCGTGCATAGAATCAAAGAATAAGTTAAATAAGTTGTATAAAGATTTAATTTATAAAAGTATATAAAAAGTAAAAAATAAACTAATATTTAGTTGAATATAATTTAGAGCTGAATATTTTAGACTATAATTTATATGGATTATTTTTCGCTTTTTTCTGATAATCAATTAGTTATGTGAGTGTTTGAACTTGAAAAGGTGATTTTTTTGAAAAAATGTAATTTGAAGAAATAGTAAATCATTAGATATTTGAATTATAATACATACAGTACTACTTTTTATTTCACTTTCTAAATTATTTTTTTGCAATGAAAAAAATTAAAAGTTTTATTATCAAGGTTGCTTTTTTATGTTTTTGTTTTAGTGCATTTAATGGATGGGGGCAGACTAGTCCGCAAGATATTAAGGGTGGTGGAGGTACTGGTGGTGGAGAAACCCCTACTTTAGTTTCTGTTGATGATCCCCGACCTGGTGATGATGATCCATATATTTGTATAAACAATTTAGGATCAGCGAATTGTCAATCGGCTTTATGTATTATTCATGGTAGTAGTAGTGGTGGGAATGGAAATGGCTCAAATAAGATAGGACAGGCTAATCATTATCAAAATACTGTATTGTCACCAAATCCTGTAATAAGTAAACAGTTCAATGTTGATTTATATTTGTTAGAAGGCAGAAAATGTACGTTTCAAATGTATGATATTAGTGGACAGCAAATACACAATTGGGGTATGCAATATATTAAAGCAGGTAATCAACGTATTGAGTTTGATTTACCATTTACCATTACAGAGGGTATTTACTGGATAGTGATTGAGGGGAATGAGATAAGGGAAGTAATAAACGTAATGGTATATTAAAGTTCGAGCATAACATTTCGAAGGTTTTTGAGAGGGCTTATAATACAAGTTATTAGGTGGTAAGGAATTGCTATATGCAAGATTTGTTTAAATCTTGATACTGGGAAAGGTATATCTTTTACCTAGAATACTAACTAGATTATTTTAAAGATGGGGCTTGATCATGAGAAACTTGAATGTGATTGATATTGCAAGATAGAGCCTAAATAATAGGATAGTTTAGATACTGAAGTAAAGATTAAATATAGAAACAAGACTTTAGTGTTTGTTTCTAATGGAATGATAAGGTGGATGCTGAAAAACCTATTGAATAGAGTAGGCATTAATGTTTTAATTTAAAAAAATATTTTATGAAAAGCTTTTATTTTGTATTTGGTGCATTGGTTATGTGCATGATTTTTTTTGCTTCTTGTGATAAAGATGTTATAACATCACCAGTATCATTGGAAAATGTTGAACAGGAACAAATGAGTACTTTTATTCCTGCTAATGAAGACGATTCACAAATGACAGTAGATGAAATGCTGAAATTAGTTGACAGTAGTAAGGAGACAGATCTTGTTGAAAAAGGAAGTGGATGTTGTGAAATTACATTGTTGGAAGATATGTCGGATTATGGTTATTTAAAGGTTAAGTATCATGAGGATGCGACTGTACAGAGATTGAAAGTTTTATTTTTTTTAAAAGAAGGTTCTAGTTGGGGATATGTGGGCCATATCGCTTCTAATAATTACCATTCTACTTGTAGTAAAAGTGGATTCACTATGCCTATATACTTTCTGCCCTCTGGTGATTATTATTCTGTTGCTATTCTTGAGGATGGCAGTACTAGGGGGTGTGATAGAGACTATTTACTTTGGACAAAAGATTAATATATTTACATGTGTTAATTTGTCGTTTTTCAAACAAGAGGCATATTTTAATTCATTACTAAAATACTTACCTTGTTTGGAAAGTGTTACTTACGATCCTTGATAAATAAAAACTTTTCCTCGATACCCTACAATAATGTAGGGGTCGAGGTTTTATATTATATACCTATTCCTATAAAATAAATTGCCCAAATCCACCGTCAAATTCAAATTCTGCCCAATCTTCATCATTTCCTTAAAGCACAAACCTGTTAAAATCGAATCCTCTAAGACATTGGCAATCTCAGAAGTCCGTTCAAAGTCAAAATAATCATCTATGATTGAATCAATCAGTTTTGTATTTGAATTGTTTTATTAGATTTTTAATTTTATATAAAAAAATATACCTATTTCGTTTGATATTTTTTTTTCATTTTTTGTTGATATAGCTAATGTTATGAGTGATTTTCTTCATGAAAAATGAAATTTTCGCAAAAAAGCCTAATTGAATATAGCCGTAAATTAATTGATATTTGGAGTATAATAGTTACACAATAAGATATTGGGTTTTACCAAAAGGCAAAAAATGCATTTTCAAGATGTAGTATGTCAATAGACAGAACTTATAGATTATTTAAGAACAGTACTTATT
>JAHDFT010000257.1:3861-8214 GCA_020628015.1 Bacteroidota bacterium | reverse complement strand
CTTTTAACCACAAAAAACGGCCGCATAATTGCTCCGCAATTTTGAACATCCTACCTGAAAGGACATCGCCCTACGAATACACAGAGCTATACACTCAGCTCTGAAAGAGCGAAAGCCAAACCAAATAATTAGTCGATGTGTCCAGTATTGGATTGGTGGTCAAGCCCTTGTTCACACGGCTTTTGCCCTTTCAGGGCGAAAGAAGATATACCCCCAATTATCTTAGAACTAGCAATTTCTCAATATTTACCCCTTTTCCAAAAACACAAGCTACACTAAGCAAAAAATTAAATACATCCATTATCTAGCAATGCTATCTAAAGTTTTGTATTTTAATATTTAGGCAATGAAACACCTAAACCATAAAAAACTGCATCTGTCTTAATTAGAGTTGGGAACATACTATGTTTCTAGTGATGCAAGCTTTAAGTATTTGACCGTTTTTTGTTAATATTTTCACTTCCAATAAAAAACGGTCAAGGATTAAGGAATTAACTCACTAACTCCCTATGCTTTAACAAATAAATTGACTTACTTTGATTTCACTATCATTAATTCGTTTTAATCGTACAAGATATTCGTTCTTCAACAAAAAATCTCCAAACATGAATAAGAACAAAATGTATCTACCTATTGTAGCTATTATGTTAATGAGCTTAATAGCTATTGGAGTGTTTGGCTTTGGTTTTTTTAATCCTCAAAAAACACCTCCAAGCGATCCGAATAAGCTTATAAGTACCTATACTAATAAAACAGATCAAATGTCAGATAAAGACTATAAAAGCCTCTGGAAAGAGGTGCAAAACCTACAAAATACCCGAAAGACCAAAGAAGCTAGGGAGCTTTGTCAAAAGATTTATGATCAAGCAGAAAAGGAGGGAAATGAACCGCAGAAAATTAAGGCCTTGCTGTTTATGTATAAGTTTGACCACATCACCGAAGAAGATAGTGATCAAAAAATCGTTAAAGACCTTTATGAGCGAATTGAAAAGGCTGATCAACCACAAAAAGCAGTCTTGCAATCCATTTTAGCGGAATTGTACTGGCAGTATTTTCAACAAAATTCTTGGCAGATCAACCAAAGATCACAAGGCGCAGGAGGGGGAGATTACCTTACTTGGGATGGCAATCGCCTCACCCAAGAAGCCCGTGAACTCTATTTGGCATCCCTTCAACCAGCAGCAAAATTACAAGCCATTCCTGTCGAAGATTTTACCGCTTTAATCGCCAATAAAAAAGATTCTAAGACCTATCGCCCCACCTTATATGATGTACTTGCTCATCAAGCCATTGATTTCTTTAAAAATGACCTTGCCCACATCACCAAAGCCGCAGATCAATTCCGATTCGATGATCCCAAAATATTTGCAGTTGCAAACACATTTGCCAATCATACCTTTGTCAATACAGATGAAAATGCAAGTAAATATCATGCCTTAAAAATCTATCAAGACTTAACAAAATTCCATCTGACACAAACAGATAAATCTCCTTTACTAGCATTGTCATTAGATCGCTTGAAATTTGCCTATAATAATGCCATTCTAAGCGATAAAGACGATTTGTATTTAGCCTCCTTAAAAGAATTGGAAAAAACAGCTCCGAATAATGATTTTAGTGCAATGGTGGCCGCTCAAAGAGCTGGTTTTCATAAGCATAAAGGCAATACTTATGATCCAGTAACTACGCCTAAATTGAGATATGAAAATCAAAAAGCCTTTGAAATTTGTCAAACAGCTATTGATAAAGCAGCTAATTACAATGCTCCATTATTACAAAATTGCAAAGGTTTCATCTTAGAATTAAAACAAGCACACCTAACCGTTCAAGTCGCTAATAGTAATACACCTGAAAAGCCCATTCTAGCTAGTGTAGACTATAAAAATATGACCAAAGTTTTTGGTAGAAGTATCTTGGCTACTAAATCCCTCAAAAAACAAGTCAAAGCCCTTCAAAATGATAGAGATCAACGCATTAGTTATCATGATAAGGTATTACTATTGTTAAAAGAGCAAAATGCGGTTAAAGAATGGAATGCTGATTTACCTGATGACCAATTATACAATAAACACAAAGCCCAATTTAAAATCCCAGCGCATCCTATAGGAGAATATTATTTCCTACATGCAGACAATAAAGATTTTAACTTTAATAAAAAAGAGGGTCATGCAGAAGCCACAACTACTTATGTCACTCATTTAAGTGCGATTACAGATGTAGACCGCCCAAAAAAGGAACTCAAAATTTATACAGTCAATAGTGATAGTGGACAAAAAATGGAAGGAGTGGATGTTACCATTTCTCGACAAGTACGCAATCGAGTGACTAGAGCTTATGAGTCTAAAATTCTCAAACAAGGCTCATCTGGTGCAGCAGGTAAATTTCAATGTATTCCGCCACAGGATAAAAATCATTATCGCAATGACCTCATTATTGAGCTTAAAAAAGATAATGATTACTATAAATTTGATACCCACTTGCCTTATCGCTATAACAATCCCGAAAATCGTAAAGTCATTCAATTCTTTACAGATAGAAGCATTTACCGTCCAGGTCAAAAAGTCTATTTCAAAGGGATTATGTATACCCGAAAACCAAATCAAAAACATACGATTGTCACCAATCAAAAGGTAAAAGTAGAACTCATGGATGCCAATTGGCAAAAAGTGAGTGATATAGAATTGACCACCAATGAATTTGGTAGCATCAATGGTACTTTTGACCTCCCGACCAATCTATTAAATGGGCAATTCACATTAACCTGTCCTTATGGTTCCAATAATTTTAGTGTAGAAGAATACAAAAGACCGAAGTTTGAGGTTAATATTGATCCAGTAGAAGGTAGTTTTAAATTAAATGAAACGATCAATATTACTGGAAATGCAAAAAGTTATGCAGGCAGTAATATTGATAATGCAAAAATCAGCTATCGCATTGTTCGTAGGGCTTCTTTCCCTTATTGGGGATACTGGGGTTGGTATCGTCCTATGCCTACTTCCTCAGAAATGGAAATTAAAAATGGGACAGCCAAAACGGATGAAAAAGGTAAATTTGAATTGGATTTTACCGCCATTCCAGACCTCAGCCTTGACCCTAAAGATAAGCCTCAATTCAATTATGAGGTGATTGTGGATATTACGGATATGAATGGAGAAACCAGAACGGCTAAAAAGACGGTTAGCGTGGGTTATGTCTCCTTATTGGCAAAGGTAGACATACCTGAGAAACTAGATAAGGAAGGCAAAACAACATTTCCTGTTTCTACGACAAATTTAGCAGGGCAATTTGAAGCAGCAGAGGTCAATATTCGCATCCAAGAATTACTGCCACCAGATAGAATCTTTAGAACAAACTTATTTGGTAAATCAGATACTTTTACGCTAGATCAATCCACATTTGTTAAAAATTTCCCTAATGATGTCTATACAGATGAAGATCAATACAATAATTGGCAAAAAGGAAAAACGGTATTTGAAAAACAATTAACCACAACTGCCGAATCTACAATTGATCTCAATAATTTAGGCGATTGGGCAATAGGGATTTATAAGGTCACTTTAAGTACAAAAGACAAATATGGTAGTCCTGTAGAATGGGAGCAAGTGGTCAAAGTCTTTTCTTTTGAGGAAGAAGCGATTCCAGATAAGAGCCTTTTCTGGCATCAACTTTCTGCTACAAGCCTCGAACCAGGTGAAGTATTGACCATCGCTTGTGGAAGTGCGGCAAAAGATGCCAATATCCTCCTTAGTGTCTTATTTAAAGATGAAGTCGTACAAGAGCAATGGGTAAAAGTGAGCGAAGGACAGCAAGTAGTCAAAATCAAGGTGAAAGAGGAATGGCGAGGAAATTTCCAAGTGCGCTTGGCGATGGTGAAACTCAATCGTTTCTACCAGACTCAACAGACCATCAATGTGCCTTGGACCAATAAGAAACTAGATATTACGGTCAAAACCTTCCGAGATAAATTACTACCAGGACAAGAAGAAGAATGGACGGTAACGATTAAAGGTATGGATGGCGACCAAGCAGCAGCCGAACTCATGACCGCCCTTTATGATGCTTCCTTAGATGCACTTAAACCACATAATTGGGCTTTTAGTCCATATGCGACCTTTGATAATTTCTACTACAATAGTATGTTGGGGAATAGTGGTTATTATCTTCAAAATGCGAATTGGCAGAATAATAAAGATCGCCCATATAGTAGCCCCTATAAAATAAGCTACGACCGTTTAAATTTATATGGAGCTACTATTAATAAATATGGTGGTGGTTATCGTGGAAATGTAATGTATATGGCTGCGCCACAAGCAGAAATGGCGGTAGCAGCTAGAGATGGCAAAGCCAAACGCT